>CAMLFI010000337.1 GCA_946479225.1 uncultured Mucilaginibacter sp.
GCAATATTCCAACACGGCCCGGAAAGCCGAGAAAGCCGTAGCCCACATTTACATACAATTGTTGATTAGCCTCGCGATATAAGCCTGCCCATTCCTTGTACACATATTTAACCGGACTCCATTGAAAATGCTCCGTTCTAACGCCAAACTGCATCCCATGGGTATGACCGGAGAACATTACATCAATCTGCGGATATTTTTCCAATACCTGCGCCCGCCAATGTGACGGATCATGCGATAAGAGCAGCTTTACAGGCAGGTCTTCTGTACCTTTAACGGTAGGCTCCATTTTGCCATATTTAGGGAACCGGGTTAACTCACCCCAGTTTTCGCAACCCAAAATACCTATCTCCTGGCCGTCTATTTTGAGGCGGCGGTTCTCGTTAAGCAGCAGGTCCCAACCCATATTTTTATGGGTGACTTTTAAGTCATCCAGATTTTTTCTTTTTGCGGCTTCTGATGGCCAATCGTAAAAGTAGTCACCATAATCATGATTTCCCAACGTCGAGAAAACACCCAGCGGCGCCTTTACTTTGCTAAAGATATCCTGGTAGCCATACATTTCGTCGCTACGTTTGTTGACCAGATCGCCGGTGAAGAAAATTACCTCAGGTTTTTGTTTTAACAGCAGCTCAACACCTCGGTGTACCGCGTTTTTGTTATAAAAGCTGCCCGAGTGCACGTCGGAGATTTGCCCAATGGTCATGCCATGAAAAGCCTTAGGTAAATTTGGTAAGTACAACACCTGCCTGCGCACACGGTAATCATAAGCGCCTGATACTATACCAACGCCAATACCCGCCAACGGGACAATGCCGGTTATTAATCCTGTTTTTAATAAAAACTCAGCACGGGGGATGGTTTCCTTCTGTTCTTCTGCGATTGGTGACTGTTTAGGCTTAGTATTTCTGCGCTTTAACAAAACAATTAAACGGCGCAAATCGTCAATCAACACAAAAGGCAAAAACGTTACCTTGATGATCATCAACACAAAAAATACCATCAGGAAACCGGCCCGGGTGGCCACTGGAAGCTTTAAATAAATGCTGCAGATAGTACCCGTGATCAGAATGGCAGAAAAAATAAAATAGCCTTGTTTAAACCCCTTTTTATTTACAAAGGCACGGCGTTTAAAAGCGCCTGTCAGGCCGCTAAATAAATAAGCATCCAACGCGAATAAACCGATGCCTAAAAGCAGAATAATGGGTATTTGAGAGAACATTTAAAGCTTAGTAACGGTCATCATCTAAGTCCAGATCGTCATCATCCGGCTGTAAATTGAACAGGCTGTTAAACATATCAGAAAATGCGAAGCCATTATCTAAAAAGCCTTTGCTTAGCTGTGAAAACTCAGCCAGTCCGTGCAGTACAAACTCCATTAAAATGAACTGCTGGTTCTCCGTAAGGTTAGGGTGGAACTTTTTGATCACAGCTTTTAACCCCGGTACGCCATTTAAGGCGTCTTTATACTCAACTGCCGACAGATCGTCCAAAACCGAAAGGGTATTGCCATCAGCAAACCAGGCGACTATCTCTGCATACGGATTAGGGGCTTTACTTTTTTTAGCCTTTTCAGGATCAGGGAAGTATTTAACGAGTAAAGTTTTTATGGCTTTGCCGATGAGGATGTTGGCAACCTTTGCAGGGCCTTCTAATTCACCCTCATACACCAATTCTATCTTGCCTGTAATGGCGGGAATGACACCCAAAAAGTCGGAGATCCGCACTAAGGTATTAGGCTCATGATTAATGATCATGCGGCGCTCGGCATTGCTTATCAGGTTCTCGTAAGCAGCGATGGTTAAACGTGCAGATACGCCTGATTTTTTGTCGATGTATTCAGAATTACGTGCTTCAAAAGCGATCTGCTCTACCAGATCCTTCACCAAGCCATCCGCCTCTACGGTCGCTTTTTGCTCCGGAGTAAGGGATGCTTCTTGCTGGGTAATTTTGCGGGAAATTTCAACCGAACGCGGATAGTGTGTCAATATCTGACTTTCTATACGGTCCTTTAACGGGGTAACTATAGAGCCGCGATTAGTATAATCTTCGGGGTTGGCGGTAAACACAAACTGAATATCCAAAGGCAGACGCAGCTTGAAGCCGCGGATCTGGATGTCTCGTTCCTGTAAAATATTGAAGAGCGACACCTGTATACGTGCCTGAAGATCGGGTAACTCGTTAATTACAAAAATACCCCTGTGCGCACGCGGTATTAAACCGAAGTGAATAACCCGTTCATCAGAGTAAGTTAGCTTCATGGTAGCGGCTTTGATAGGGTCAACATCACCGATCAGGTCTGCAACGGTAACGTCTGGCGTAGCAAGTTTTTCTGTGTAGCGTTCGCTACGATGGATCCAGGCAATAGGGGTATCGTCACCTTTTTCCTGAACAATGTT
Source organism: uncultured Mucilaginibacter sp. (assembly GCA_946479225.1). Next base: position 2,400 of record CAMLFI010000337.1, read on the forward strand.
ATGCCCGAACCACGAGATAGGATTTAATGGGTCGTCAAATAACTCAGAACCGGCAATGTAAGGGATATACTCATCCAACAAATTAACCAGTAAACGAGCTATACGGGTTTTTGCTTGTCCGCGTAAACCTAATAGAAGAATGTTATGGCGCGATAAAATAGCGGTTTGCAGATCAGGAATAACGGTATCTTCAAAACCGATGATGCCTTCAAAACCACCTTCTTCCTTTTTTTGCAGCTGCGTTATTAGGTTACGGCGTAGTTCGTCTTTAACTGATTCGCTTTTGTAATTGGTGGCTTTTAACTCACCGAGTGTTTTTATATCTAACTTATTCATATATCGATTTCACAGATTGATGATTGATTTCACCGATTTTATTGCTCCCCTTTGGGGGCCGGGGGCTACCTCACATTCTTCCGCCTGTTCCGCGCATAATCCTCAAAAATGTATTCTCCCAAATTATTCAGCGAGCTGTAAAACGCCTTGCCACCGTTAGTTTCTGTAAACTTACGTACAAACTGCTGCAGGTAAGGGTCGTTTGCTATCATAAATGTGGTGATAGGTATTTTTAAACGCTTGCATTGCGCAGCCATGTTAAGGGTTTTGTTTACAACTTTTCGATCTAATCCAATGCTGTTTTTATAATATTTGGTGCCTTCCTTTAAGCAGGTAGGTTTACCATCGGTTATCATAAAAATCTGCTTGTTGTGCGTTTTACGGCGACGTAATAAGTCAGTAGCCAGCTCTAATCCCGCATAGGTATTAGTATGGTAAGGCCCAACCTGTAAGTAGGGGAGGTCGCGCAGGGTAACGGGCCAGGCATCGTTACCAAAAACAACAATGTCCAACGTATCCTTAGGGTATTTCGTGCGGATCAGCTCCGCCAGTGCCATGGCTACTTTTTTCGCGGGTGTTATCCTGTCCTCGCCATATAAGATCATGGAGTGCGATATATCTATCATCAGCACGGTAGAGGTAAGGGTTTTGTAATCCATTTCCTCCACTTCCAAATCGCGCTCGGTCATCATAAAATCGCCAATGCCATGGTTAACCTGTGCATTGTGGATAGACTGCGTCATGTCTATCTGGTCCAAACTATCGCCAAACTCAAATTCGCGGCGCTCTGCATTTTTTTCATCGCCCTGTCCACTTTGCGGCGAACGGTGATTGCCTTTGCCTGATTTTTTTAGTTTGCCAAAGATCTCCTCCAAAGCCGATTGGCGGATGCTTTGCTCGGCCTTGGCAGTTATTTTAAAGCCACCGCCTTCGCGGTCATCATCTAAATAACCTTTTTGCTTCAGCTCGTCAATAAAATCGCCCATGCCATACTCATCGTTTGTGAGGCCGTACTGCTTGTCCAGCTCGTTCATCCAGGCCAAAGCTTCGCCGGCATCGCCCGATGTATAGTTGAGCAACTCTAAAAATAATTTCAGTAATTCGTCAAATCCGCCTTTGGGTAATTCGTTTGGCGTAAACTTTGAAAATCCGTAACCGCGCATATTTGCCTTTCAATTATAAATTAACGCATTATTTGTGTGAAAAGTTCAACTAAATAGAATTGTTAGGCAGGCATGACAATAG
>CAMLFI010000338.1 GCA_946479225.1 uncultured Mucilaginibacter sp.
ACAAAGGCCTCCATCATGTTGGCATCCTTGCTTATCTCGGCAATAATGCGCAGCTCTATCTGCGAATAATCCGCAGATACAATAGTATGGTTCTCATCCCTTGGAATAAAGGCTTTACGCACTTCGCGCCCTCGCTCGGTACGAATAGGAATATTCTGCAAGTTAGGATTGGTTGAGCTTAACCTGCCCGTTGCAGCAACCGCCTGGTTATAACTCGTATGTACGCGCCCGGTTTTTTGGTTGACCATAGTAGGCAGCGCATCAACATAAGTTGATTTGAGTTTTTGCAGCTGGCGGTAGTCCAGAATATCGCGTACAATGTCGCTTTTGGCAGCTAAAGACAGCAGCACATCTTCCCCGGTTTGGTACTGACCGGTTTTGGTTTTTTTAGCTTTGGGATCAAGCATTAGCTTTTCAAACAGCACCTCGCCCAGCTGCTTTGGCGATGCGATGTTGAACCTTACGCCTGCTTTTTCATAGACAGTTTTCTCTAGCAATGCTATGTCTTTTTCCAGTTCTTTTGAAAATTCTTTCAGCGTATCATGATCAATCCGCACACCCTCGTGCTCAATATCAGCCAAAACATATATCAGCGGGTTTTCAATTTTGTGCAGCAGTTCAACAGCACCGGCAGCTTTTATCTTGGGCTCAAATATCTCTTTTAATTGCAGGGTGATATCGGCATCTTCTGCGGCATATTCCTTTATTTTTTCTATCTCCACATCGCGCATGCTGCCTTGGTTCTTACCTTTTGGTCCGATGAGCTCCGTAATTGACACAGGCTTATAACCCAGGTAATTCTCGCTCAAAATATCCATGTTATGGCGGGTATCGGGGTCAATAATGTAATGCGCCATCATGGTATCGAACAGGTCGCCCTGTATCTCTACACCGTACCATTTCATCATCAAGATATCAAACTTAATATTCTGCCCGATCTTACCAATGGCAGAATCCTCCATTACCTCTTTAAACTCGTGCACTATTGGTAATATCTCCTGTTCTGTTGCAGGGACAGGAACATACCAGCCTTCGCCTGCTTTAACTGAAAACGACAAGCCCACCAATTCGCAGTTATTGGCATCGGTGCCCGTTGTTTCGGTATCAAAGCAAAAGCTTTTTTGTTGTTTTAGCAGGGCGATAAGTTCCGCACGTTTTTCTTTGGTATCCGCCAGGTGATACTCGTGCGGCGTGTTGTTAATGTTCTTTCCGGCGGGTTCAAATTCAGGTTCTTTAATATCCTGAACGTCTACCGTTAATGTGGTGCGGCCTTCGGCGATCGGTGCGCCAAACATGTCTATCTGCGTACCGGCTGATACAGCCTTTATTTCTGTAATGCTAAAATCATCCCCAAACACACGGCGACCTAAGGTTCTAAATTCCAGTTCAGCAAATAATGGCTCAAGCAGTTCTTTGCTGGGGGCGCATATTTCTAACCCTTCCTCATCCAGCTCAACAGGAACATTTAATAGTATAGTGGCCAGTTTTTTAGATAACAGACCCTGTTCTTTATAAGCCTCAACGTTTTCTTTCAGCTTGTCTTTCAGTTCGTGGCTATTGGCAAAAATGCCCTCCATCGAGCCATATTGCTTAATAAGCGTTTTAGCCGTTTTTTCACCAACGCCGGGGATGCCGGGGATTCCATCCACCGCATCGCCCCAAAGACCAAGGATATCTATCACCTGATCAACACGTTCTATCTCCCATTTAGCCAGGATTTCTTTTACACCCAAAATCTCCATTTCATTCCCCTGTCTGCCGGGTTTGTAAATGAATATATTGTCGGATACCAGCTGACCGAAATCCTTATCAGGCGTCATGCAGTATACCTGGTAACCTTTTTGCTCGGCTTTTTTGGCAAGGGTGCCTATAATGTCGTCGGCTTCATACCCATCCGATGTAATAACGGGGATGTTAAAGCCCAGTATCAATTTAAATATATATGGCAGCGCTTTTGAAAGGTCCTCGGGCATGGCCTCGCGGTGTGCTTTGTAAGCGGCAAAATCAGTGTGGCGTTCGGTAGGAGCTTCGGTATCAAAAACCACGGCCATGTGGGTAGGGTTCTCCTTTTTTAATACATCAAGCAGCGTGTTGGTAAACCCAAGTACCGCCGAAGTGTTTAAGCCGCCCGAAGTAAAGCGCGGTGCTTTACTCAAAGCAAAATGCGCCCGGTAAATAAGCGCCATACCATCCAGTAGAAATAACTTTTTCATATATATGATTGCACCGATGTATTATGATTTCACAGATTTGATTTGTGATTTCTCTGATTAAGACCGATGTGATTCAAAAATACAATTAATGTTGACGGATTGGTAAAATCAGTGAAATCAAATGGCACGGTTAAAATCACTTAAATAAAGGCACGGGGCATAGTTACCCCCAAAACCGATGTGTTTTGATTTGTCCCGAAGTATAGCCTTGCAGTTGGAGTAGTTTGCGCAGGTTAGATACCATGCTATTATTACCGTTAATGTAAAAAATAACGTCGTTAACTGCGTGTTGTTGTTTTAATATCCACTCCATCAAGCTGTGATGGCCGTGCTCATCTTTGCGTAGCACGGTGTCAATAGGCGATTTGAAGTATTCTGCAAACTCCCGGCGATGTTCTTCATTGTTCATTACAAGGGCGGCGGCAAATTTGGTTTTAGGCACAATTATCTGTTGAAGTGCAAGCAAATGCCCAATGCTACTCTCATCGCCCAAAGCTATCACTGCTTTTTTCGTAACAGCCCCTTGCTGGGTGCTTGCGGCGTCGAAATAATTTACTGTATCGCCAGTTTTGAGGTTGTGTGCCCAGTTGCTGCCGGCACCATTGTGTGCTGCATTAATAAACAAGGTACAAGTGCAGGTGTCGGCATCCCAGCAGGCGGGGGTGTAATCGCGATAGGTTAAAGTGTCAACTTTAAATTTAATATATGGCACTTCGGCCCATTTATGCATATTAAGCCGGGGCAAATGCATGTCTATTTCTACAATAGCTTCATGTGTCCAAAATCTTACATCCAGCACGCGACCTGCCGCTAACCGTTTTGTTTCAAGTAGCTTTCCGGCGGCCTTTTTTATTTTATCAATGGTAGTTGTTTCCATGTTAATACTTATTTTAACACAAAGAAACATGGTTTTTAAATGCGATAAATTAGCAATATTGCGACAATGATTGGACTATTTAAGGTATTTGCTGCGAAACTCAAGCGGGCTTACGCCTTCGTTACTTTTAAAGATCCGTGAAAAATAGGTGTGATCCTGATAGCCCAGGGTGTGGGCAATTTGCTTAACGTTTTGTGTACTGTAAAATAAAAGGCGCTTAGCTTCAAGCATTACCTCGTTCATGATTAGCTTACTCACCGAGAAACCTGTTACTTTTTTAAGTACTTCGTTTAAATAACCCTCTGTTACATTCATCAGCCCGGCATAAAACGAAGGATTTTTATGAGCAATCAGGTTTTGGGCTACCAAAGCTTTAAATTGCCGTGCCAATTGCGTCGCCCTTCGTGCCTTTGCTTCTTTATCATCACCCTTACAATAATAGCCCGCAATTAAACCTGCATAAGCTTGCATCAATGCGTACACTATCTGTAATTGAAAAGCGTCATCAACACGTTCTTTAAATTTGTCGTTAAGCAAATTCATTAACTGGTTTGCCTGCTCAAACTGTTGTTTATTAAGGCTTACAGGTTGTTGCAGGAACAACCTGCCTTCAAATACATCTCTGTATTCGGCTGGTATCAGGGCTGTATCTACGGCCAGATACCAGCCGCGTGCGTCCTTATTACTGATACGATGATGTACCTGACCTGGTAAAATGTAATAAATACAATACCCGTTAAAATGCAACTCATTAAAATCGATCATCAGCGATGCCGAGCCGCTATCCAGCAAAAAAAATAAATAATGATCGTCGCGATGCGCACCCAATGGCTCCATTTCCTTTGGCTCATCATTTAAGTTAAAGTGCCGCATTTCAAGGCCATTGTC
>CAMLFI010000339.1 GCA_946479225.1 uncultured Mucilaginibacter sp.
TCCAGGTGGCGGTTAGCGCCCAGCAAGCCGTCGCGGGTAAGTTGCCCCTTTATCTTTTCCCAACTGCTAAAAGTTCTTTCCTCCTTCAGCAAATAAGCATCAGTAACCTTTAACACCAGGGCGTAGGTAACACCCAGGCAGCCCATACTTACTACCGACGAATAAAAAGCGTCGTCGTTTTGGATAAGCGTAACCGGGATATCACCCATCTGAATAGGTGATGCCGAAATACCGTTCCCGCGCTCAATATGGAAAACTTCACCCTTCTCACCAATCATTACAATCGCTTCAACCAAACTTGCCAGCGAACCCAGCTTAATGCCCGAGCCATGTGTAGCGGTTGAAATAGCTCCGGCAATGGTTTGCCCGGTGTAAGCACCCATGTTGGGCAGCGCCAGTCCGCGGGCATCAAGGGCGGCGTTTAACTGGCGTATCAGTACACCGCACTCGCAAACAAACAGGTGCACGGCATTAATACCCGGCAACAGGCTAAGCAAGTTGGTACTTAATACTTTGTTTAGTTGATGGGTGTTGATCAAAAAATCGCGCGTAAGGGCGATGTCAGAAAATGAATGGCCCGAACCTACCGCTTTTACCTTATAGTCCTTTTTTTCAGCTTCGCGAATAATGGCGATCACCTCCTGCGGCGTAGTAGGCTGAAAGTAACCCAAAGGGTGCCCCACCTGCAGGTTTACGCAGTTCTTCCAAACTTTTTTTAATTGCTGTGATGCTAACATAGGCACGTGACCGGTTATTGCATAGGTATTTGATTTAAAGGTAATTAAATTAATATGAATTTTGTAGGGTTGGGTATTGGGCAGCACCTAGCAACCTTTATTGATTTGCGAAATAATAATGAAGCTCAGGGATGGCTTTAAATTTAAATAGACCAATACCCTTAAAATAAAAGAGGCTGTCCTTTTAAGACAACCTCTTTTACAAATTCTCAGTTTTGTATAAAATCAGCTCTAACCTGCTCCATTCAAGTGTTCATCTAATTTCTTCTGCTGATCCAGCCATTTGAGTGAAGGTTGCTTTAGGCCATTGATAAACGATTTACTATGGTTATCCACAAATTCTTCCTCGGGTGTTGGTGGCGGATTACGGTGTATAAACATAAGCGCAATAGCAATACCCAGGCCTATTACCGCGAATACAACCCCCACTACCGGTATGGCCGAGCATACTTCTACGCCTACTAATGCCGCTATACCTACGCCTGCTTCGGCCAAAAATCCTACTCCATTAGCTATGATCGACAAAATATCAAGCACTTTAATAGATGTAGGTTGACCCGTTTTAAAATCATCTGCAATTTCAAAACCGGTACATACACATGCTGCGCCAAGCGCAAGTATGGTCATGGCAGTAGCAAAGCCGCCGGCAATTTTTGATATTTTTGTCCATTTTGAAGAGGCTGCAATAACGTCCCCGGCCTCGACTGTTGCAGCACCCGCTGCTTCGCCGCCCCTGATCATTGCCGCAGAATCGAGTTCATTCAGAGCCGGTTCTGCCTGTACTGCAAATCTGTTTGCAGCTTCCGTTGAGCCAACCTTCGCCTGCAAGACTGAAACTTCTTCTGATGCTTTCATAACATCGACTACCGGAGTTACGGACCGGGCTATGGATTGAACAGATTTGTAAGCACTATAATCCTTAAATATATTGGCGGAAGTGTCTAGCATGGTAGCTACAGCCATTACTTTATCCTGAGGTTTTAGGTTGTCCCAATCCAGAAAAGCTTTAATGGACTGGAACATAGCAAACCCGTAAACGGCCATAGAAAGCCCTGTACTAATGGCCCGCCCTACCGTTGGATTTGCTTTTGCCCAGTCGTTAAGCCTCTTGGCAAAAGGTAAACTAGAAGCTTTTTGAAGTACTTGAACTGCATTAACAATGATGCTGCCCATATGCTCAACCAGGGCGTTTACATTGTCAACATTATATTCTTCCATTAGTTCCTGCAGGTCCTTTAAGGCTTCGTTACGTATGCTATCCTGCCAGGTATCTCCAGTTATTATTGAATTAAAATATTGCCTGAAATACTCAGTTAGGAACTCTACAAAATCTTCCTCACCTGCCTTGGTAAAGTTTTTCATTACAATATTGAGTCTGCAATCCATAACTTTTTCATATAATGAACTAGCATAGGCCACCTTTTTTGTAGGATCAGAGCCTACTATCCGCGCGTCGGGGTCAAGCGCGTAAAGAACTGATGAAAGATGTGTTAAACGTGCTCTGCCGTCCAATGTATTTTGAAGTGCCAAGCCCGTAAGCGTCGGCTCTTGTACGCAAAAATTATACAGCTTTTTTGCCCACTCAGCAGGATTGTCTGCCATATAAGCGGCCAGGCCGGGTACATTTTCGGTATAAGTATTGCTCATTAGTTTGGAGGTAGCTACGTTATAACCAGGATCTTTTGCAAAGCAGGTATCGCCATCGCTACCTTTCCAAAAATAGCCAAGCTTTTCGCTTACATCAGAAAGCTGTCTAAAGCTTTCCTGTATCTTAGGGTCAGTACTTAGCGAAAATGCCTGGGTAAGATATCCTATTGCAAATTTATCAGTTAAAAATGGCTTAACATCTTTATCGTCAAGTATCGCAACATCATTTTGGGTTAGCACAATACCATCAACTTTTGGGCGGGCTTCGCCAAACCATTTAAGCCATTGGTCGTCAATAGAATAGAGCATAAGGTTTTTGAGCTTTGCAAAACTCTGTTTATGAACATTCTCCAGATCCGGAACAGGTAGCGTAAACAGATCATTAACAGATAACGGAAGCTGAACCATTAGTGATGCAGCATGAGCCAGCTGCCGCGAAAACAAGGTGTTTTTTTCTGGCGAACGGCTAGTCTGCAACTGATTAAACATTTGTTGAAGCTGGGCGGTATTTTTATAAATTCCGCTTATGTCATATGCTTTTCCACGGTTCTGTTCTTTGTTCTCGTCATATTTATACAATTTTCCCTGAAACGTATGGTAATCTATCGTAAAGTCAAACTCGGCAGCAATAAACTCCGAACCGCCAAAGCTGCACCACACTGCAGAAAACTCCACATCAACGTGCAGTTGCGTAAGTTTGTCCTTATGCGCCAGGCTAAATACGCTTGACGAATAGAGGTCAAGGGTGTCCTGTGGGATTGCACCGGTTGGGTCGGTTATTTTCCCAAAGGGCTGACACGCGCCGTCGTCGCCTTTCTTAAAACCCATCTCAAAATCTAACCAGGTAATATTGCCGGTGTCTGTTTTGTACGAGGTGGAATAATCAACGTTAGCCAGGGCCTTAAAATGAGTGGTAACACCGCCATGGCTCACAATACCTTCTGCCATCAGCCCGTTATGCGAAAATTTTAGAGCGCCGGTTTCATCCTCGCCATTTGGCAGTACGCGGTGCCAGCAAATATGGCCGTCATGTACCTCTGTATTAACTGCCTCATCATTAATGAAAAGGTTGCCGTTAATGAGCGTCATTTGCTCAAAGTTGGATGGGAGTGATACTCCGGTGGTTTGCGGTACAATGATGAACCGCGGAACGATTTTTTCTTGAATGGTCATAAATTGGTTTTTAATTTTTCCTGATTGATTTGTATGCGAAGCACGTGATGCTATAAGTGATGGGGCTTTGAGGGTAGAACTAAAGGCTTTTACCACATGCGGCCCGAAAGCTTTTGACAGTAAGGGCGTTTGTTCAATAATTAAATTATTAAACTGGTGTTGTTCTGCACTGTCCATGTTAGAAAGTACATTTGCCATAATATAAGATGCTGTAATTTGAGGGTAACCTTCAAAGCAGCAATAACCGCCCGCGTGGTAGGAGCGCCGTCCTTCGCGTATATGTATCACATAACCTTTTGGTCCTTCGCCCGGCGCAAAAACCTGAATAGGTATGTGCTCTACTACTACTTTACTGTAAACAACCTTATCATTCTCTATACCGGCTACTTTCCATACCACATCGCCTCTG
>CAMLFI010000340.1 GCA_946479225.1 uncultured Mucilaginibacter sp.
CTTCCGATCTAACTTTCTTTATTCCTACTTCCTTTAATCTTTTTGAGGCTTTGGCTGTAGACAGGTTCATAAAATTAATGCAGGCAATGATCAGGATAAAGACCGCGATGATAGAGAACAATCGCACATACTCTATCTTTCCGCCGGTAACAACCCCGTTTTCAAACCGGTTGTACAAATGCCTGTCTGAATAGCGCTGCAGGAATATATTCCCTTCCCATTTTACCGCGCCATCACCCAATCCCTTCATCTTTAATTTAGTATAATCCTTCACCTTGTTATTAAATGCTGCAACATCGGTACCCTCTTTTAGCACAACATAGGTGTATACACTGTTACTCCCCCAGTAAGATATGTCGCCCGATCCGCCAGCCTCTTTTTGAGCATACAGATCATAGCTGAATAATACATCAAACTGATCGGTAGCGTTTGCCGGTGGCGATTGAAAAACACCGGTTATAGCGTATACGCCGTTATAACTATTGCCATGGTCCCACGTAAGTGTTTTGCCCACAAGGCCGTTGGTGGTGTTGAATAATTTTAGAGCCAGTTTGTCCGACAGTAATATGCCGTCGTGTCGGGCAAACGGTTTATTGTTGTTTCCCTCTATCAGCTTGTAAGAGAATACATCAAAAAACTCATTCCCCACAAACTCTGCATTGGCTTTTATATGTTTATCGCCCGATGTGAGCACGCCGATACCTCTGTCTTTTCTGACAGAAACCGAATTTTCAACCTCCGGAAGATCAACGTGCATAGATCTTGCCAGCAGGCCCTGGGTAGTTTCGTATGTACTTATGGAACCATCTGAGTTGGGCGCGTTTTTCAAAACCTGGTACAGGCGACTGTCCTTTTGATTGAACTTATCAATATGGAGCTCATCATTAACCCAGAAATAAATGAGCAGCGTACAGGCAAGGCCAATGGCTAAACCTGTTACATTAAGTAAAGTAAATTGGCGGTCCTTTAAAAAGACCCGCCACGCTATCTTGAAATATCTTTGCAACATGCTGTAATGACTGATTAAGTGATAATAGGATACAGCATAGCTAAGGCCAATTTAATAAGGAGCTGATTGTCAGCAATTTAATCCACGTTGCATTTCAGGAACTGTACGAAAGCGGACAGATGTAGTACGGATAAGAACACCGGTCGTTTTAGAAAAATTTAAAAAGAAGTGGTGGGTGAGGTGATCCGATAGCTATCGGATCACATGACGGCTTCTGAAAATTTTGCCAATGCTGTATATCAAACTCAACGTGACACACGTCGGGCATACACCAAACCGAAAAAAAGTTAGCGCTATTTTTTTGTACCAAGGTAAATTTGCCGGAGTAATCGGGCAACTTACCCCGTCTCCATCAAATTCTTTAATGCCCCAGATATTTATTGACTCTTTCATTTGATTTGACTTTGATTACCCAAAAAAGTGATAAATACACATTGCCAGTAATGCTACAGAGACAATACCTAAAATAATTTTTGTTTCCTTTTTCATTTTTAATTTTTTTTTGTTTCATCTATTAATACCAAAGCTGTCTGTTTATCACCCAATCGTCGATAAATATTTTGGCTTGCTGAAAACAAAATGTATCAAAAAAAGCAAGGGGCTTATTAAGCCCCCTGTTCCTTATCTTTTTGTTTTTTTACTTGCTGTATGCATTTGTATTGTTGGTTGGCAGCAGTATGTTTATTTTTCCATCCCATTTTTTGCATTAAGCTTTCCATTGGTTCTTTGTAAAAAAAAATCGCTTTTAAAATTCTTTGGCAATTCTGTGTAATTTTTGTCAACCAGGACGCGACTTTCTCCTCGTTTGTTGGTTCAGGTTGTAAGTCAAACGTAAACTGTTCGCTTCCCTGGTTATACATGTCAAAATTGTTAACCGTCATGGATTTATTGTCTCGCAACCTTTTAAGCCAAAGGTTTTTGGCAATAGCGAACAGGTAGGTTTTAAGTGATGAAGTAAGAACAAAGTCGGTCTTTCGTATTTTTTGAAGTAGTACAATAATTGCTTCCTGAAAAATATCTTCTGCATCTTCAGTGCTTCCAAAATTTTGAGTTATGTAGGCAGCAACAGAAGGAAAATAAAGTTTATACAGAACATTAAATGAAGCGCTGTTTTCCTTTTTAAGATCTTCAAGAAGGGTATTGTCCGATATTGTTTGCATTTGGATTAAAATTAGTCAATTGTCTATACCCAAATGCTTGCAATATCACCCAAAGTTTTGAAATTTATTTTGATTGCTATAATTATTGCGGGTGTCAAACAGCCGCCCAAACTAAAATCTCATTCGCCTTGCACTTAGCCCCGCTATTGCTCATATTTGCCCTACAATACCAATTGAAAAGCAACATTCACTAATTCACTAATTCAGTCCTTCACTAATTAAAAAAGATGGCAGACGAAAAGATAATATTTTCAATGGCCGGGGTGAGCAAAGTTTATCCCCCGCAAAAAACCGTATTAAAAAACATTTACCTCAGCTTTTTCTATGGCGCAAAAATCGGCGTTATAGGCTTAAATGGTTCGGGTAAATCATCGCTGCTTAAAATTATAGCAGGCATAGATAAAACCAATATTGGCGAGGTGGTATTTTCGCCGGGCTATACCGTAGGTTACCTGAGCCAGGAGCCTGAGCTTGACCCTGAAAAAACCGTGCGCGAAGTTGTAGAAGAGGGTGTTGCCGAAACTACTGCCCTGTTAAAGGAGTACGAAGAGATCAACGAGAAATTCGGGCTGGAGGAATACTACAGCGATGCCGATAAAATGGATAAGCTGATGAGCCGCCAGGGCGAGTTACAGGATCAGATAGATGCGGTGAATGCATGGGAACTGGACACCAAACTGGAGCGCGCCATGGATGCCCTGCGCTGCCCGGAGCCGGATACTAAAATTGCAGTACTATCGGGTGGTGAACGCCGTCGTGTTGCCTTGTGTCGTTTGCTGTTAAAAGAACCTGATGTTTTATTGCTGGATGAGCCTACCAACCACTTGGATGCTGAATCTATTGATTGGCTGGAGCAGCACTTGAAACAATATAAAGGCACCGTTATAGCCGTAACCCACGATAGGTATTTCCTTGATAATGTTGCCGGATGGATACTGGAGTTGGACCGTGGCGAAGGCTTGCCATGGAAGGGTAACTACTCATCGTGGTTGGATCAAAAATCTAAGCGTTTGGCGCAGGAAGAAAAAGGTGAAAGCAAGCGCCAGAAAACTTTGGAGCGCGAGCTGGAATGGGTGCGAATGGGGCCAAAGGGTCGTCATGCCAAATCAAAGGCCCGTTTAGGCAACTACGAAAAACTGGCATCCGAAGAAACAAAAGAGCGCGAAGAAAAACTGGAGCTGTTTATTCCGCCGGGCCCGCGTTTGGGTAATGTGGTGATAGAGGCCAACGGCGTAAGCAAAAGCTATGGCGATAAATTGTTGTTTGATAACCTGAACTTTAGTTTGCCGCCTGCGGGTATTGTAGGTATCATCGGCCCTAACGGCGCCGGTAAAACAACGCTGTTCCGTTTAATAACCGGTCAGGATAAACCTGATGCAGGTACCTTCCGCGTGGGCGAGACCGTAGCTTTGGGCTACGTTGACCAGATGCACGATGACCTAGACCCCAATAAATCTGTTTGGGAAAACGTTACCGGCGGACTGGAAACTATTATGGTGGGTAATAAACCGCTCAACTCGCGTGCTTATGTATCGCGCTTTAACTTTAATGGGGCAGATCAGCAGAAAAAAGTGGGCGTACTATCGGGCGGTGAGCGTAACCGGGTGCATTTATCTATCACGCTTAAAAAAGGCAGCAACGTTTTATTGCTGGATGAGCCAACCAATGACATTGACGTAAACACTTTACGTGCATTAGAAGAAGCGCTGGAAAACTTCGGCGGCTGCGCGGTTATCATCAGTCACGACCGCTGGTTCCT
>CAMLFI010000341.1 GCA_946479225.1 uncultured Mucilaginibacter sp.
AATTTTGCACCTGTAGCCGGCGAGAAATTGTAAACGGTACCACTTATTTCCATGTCAGGATAAGCATCCACCTCAACATGAACTTTCTGACCGTTGCGAATGTTTTCTAACTGTGTTTCTTTAAAGTTGGCGGTAATAAACAGGCTGTTGTCATTCACTATATTAAACAGCGTTTGTCCTGCCTGAACCAACTGACCCAACTGCACATTCTTTTTTGATGCGATGCCGCTTGCAGGTGCAATAACGCGGGTATAGCTTAATTGCAGTTTGGCATAATCAATATCCGCTTCGCGTTGGTTAACGCCGGTATTGGTAACCTTTAGCTCGCTGCGGGTAGTATTAACCTGTTGCTCTGATGCACGGTATTGGTCCTGAGCAGCGCGATAGGTAGCCTGTGCAACTTCAAGATCAGATTTCGCCTGATCAAACTGTTGTTGGGTGATAGAGCCATCTTTTATCAGGTTAGCGTAACGCTGATAGTCTTTTTCTACCTTATCCAAACGTGCCTTTGCCGATTCCATTTGTGCGCGGGCAACTGCAGAGTTAGCGGTATTAGTAAAGATCTGAGATTGACCAACGCCTACATTAGCCGCTGCGCCGGTTTGGGCAACCTGCGCTTGTTCTAGTTTTACGCGATAATCGCGGTCGTCAATCTTAACCAGTTCCTGTCCTTTGGTTACATGGGTGTTTTCTTCAAACATTATGCTGTCAACATATCCGCCTACGCGGGCCACTACCGGACTGACATCTGCATCAATCTGCGCGTCATCGGTATCCACATGTTTGCTGTAGTATAGGTATTCTTTTACCCCGAAAATAATGCCGCCTAACAGTATCACACCTAATATAATAGGGAGTACTTTATTTGGTTTTTTCGCTGGTGTATCGTCGTGAGAGGTTTGTTCCTTTGCCATTTTATTCGTGTAGTTATTTATTTAGTTTTCCGGTTGATTTCATTAAGGTATAGTAGGCCAGATCAGCGTCGGCCTTGGCCAACGCTAAATTGATCTGTGCCTGGTAGAGTAGGGTCTCGGCGTCGGCCCTGTCAATTGCCGACGCTATGTTGCTTCTGTATTTTGATGCCAGTATATTTTTGTTCTCGCCGGCCTGTTCAATAGAAGTTTGCAGCAGTTGTATTTTCTCAAGCGCGGTTAAATAGTTCTGATAATTCTGGTTAACCTCATTACGCAATTGGTCTGATACGATCCCCTTGTTAATAGTCACTTCTTGTTGCTGAATCTTAGCTTCGGCTATTTTATTTTTATTGGTCCACAAGCTCGACAAGTTCCACGATGCGGTAAGGCCAACCGTGATAGGCGTAATAAAGTTGCCGCTTCTCGGCAATGGATTGGCCGATGCATCAACATAATAAGCACCTGCCGAAGCCGAAAGGGTAGGTGTCGTATTGGCTTTTATGCTTTTGATGTTATTTTCGGCGATGCGGTTACGTATATCCAATTGTGCCAGTTCGCGGCGGTTAGCCAGTGCCGAGTCGATATAATCATTAAGCGCACCTATTGAGCGCTTAGCCATCGGTATCTCATCAATAACTAAACGAGTGCTTTCGGGCAATCCAAGCAGAATGTTCAGGTTATGATTGATGATCTTACGATTACTCTCCAGATCGACACCGTTTATCTGCACGTTGGAGCGCTGCAACTGAAAGCGCAGCACATCATTTTTAGTAACCAAACCCTGCTCAAAAAAGCGTTGCGACTGGTGGATCTGGTCATCAATAGTTTCCAGGTTTTCCTTAACTACCTTTAAGCTTTGCTGCACCTTATACAGATTATAATAGGCGCTGATAATATCGTAGGTTATCTGGTCCTTATCTCTTACCGCATCTAAGCGTGATATATTGGTAAGCAGATCAGTCGACTCCTGCGCGTACTTTAAGCGGTGCCCGCCAAAAATAGTTTGGTTGATGGATGCGATACCCAGAAAAGCGTTAGCGCTTTTTGGCAGTGCTATTGACTCTTCGCCAAAGTTTAATTTATTGGCGGGTATTTGCACATGGTTATACCCAAGGCTTACCGATCCTGTTGGCAGGGCACGGTCTTTCTCCTGGTTGTACTGCGATACCGCCTCGTCTATTTTAGCTTGGGACAGTTTTAAAACTTTGCTGTTTTGAAGGCCCATTTGTATGGCTTCTTCCAGTCTTAGCGTTTTGTCCTGTGCTTTGGCATTGTTTACAAGGCCCATTAGCAGGATGGCCAAAATAACGGCCAGCAGTGGTATCTTAATTAAATGGAAGTGGTGAGATGTGTTAAATTGTATTTTCATTGTTGTTTTAGCAGGTAGCATTTTAGTAAGTTCTTCATAAAGCTTTTTATCTGAGGTTTAAGCTTTTTTTCTATGTTTTCATCATCGTGTATATCATAACCCAAAAGCGGCG
This sequence comes from uncultured Mucilaginibacter sp., assembly GCA_946479225.1. The sequence goes on from CAMLFI010000341.1 coordinate 2,396, forward strand.
ATGCCATTAGTGGTGTATTAATGATGTAGTTTTTGGTGCCGTAAAGCGTGGCAATCACCATCGGTATATCGACATCGTTCTTAAAGTCTCCGGCTGTTATACCTTCCTTTAAGATCTTTTCAACCTCGGCAACATTTTTAAGCAGCATATCGCGCAGCTTTTGCGATAGCTCGTTGCCACGGTCCATCACCATTTCTTTATAAAGCAACTTCTGGAAACAATTATTGCTTACAATCTTATCGCCGTATAGCTCAATGTAGGTTTCCATCTTGTCCCAGGCACTCATATTCTCGTTACTGCCCAGACTGTGCAGGATGTTTTGGAAATGAGATATTTTCCGTTCAATTATCGCCAGGAAAAGACCCTCTTTTGAACCGAAGTAGTAATTGAGCATAGCCATATTTACACCGGCCTCGCCAGATATCAATCGGGTAGATGCGCCGTCGAACCCTTTATCTGCGAAAACGCGCTCAGCCACGTCCAGAATGTAGTCCTTTTTGTCTATTTTATCTTTGTCCATAATTTCAATGGGTCAAAATTAATCAAACGATTGATTAAATAAACGTCATATTTTTGTCATACGATATAAGTTGCTCATTATCAACAATAAAAAATTAATCGATTGATTAGTTTTACTCTAACTTATCCCCTTCCCAATTAAATAGTGTAACATCTTTCCGACGTTTGGCCTTCCGCACTCTCCAACTTTTTAACTAATCCAATCTTTGCATATATTTATCGCTATGAAGCACCTCAAATTACTTGCCGCAATTTTATTGTTGAGTAGCGCCGTTCGCGCGCAAACGGCTCCGCCTTCTGATCCGGGAACTATCCTGCAGGAATTTAAGAAACTGGATGTTTTGGGCAGCGTATTATATGTAGCTGCGCACCCCGATGATGAGAACACTCGTTTGCTGGCATATTTAGCTTTAGAGAAGCACTACCGCACAGGCTATTTAGCTTTAACACGCGGCGACGGCGGGCAGAATTTGATTGGCAACGAGCAAAGCGAATTGCTTGGGTTGATACGCACACAAGAGCTTTTAGCAGCAAGAAGAATGGACGGCGCAGAACAGTTTTTTAGCAGGGCTAATGACTTTGGTTTTTCAAAAGGGCCGGAAGAAACCCTGAAGATATGGGATCATGAAAAGGTTTTAGGCGATGCTGTTTGGGTGATAAGAAAATTTAGACCGGATATTATTATTTGTCGTTTTACAACTACCGGTGAGGGCGGTCACGGGCACCACACGTCATCTGCTATAATTGCGCAAGAGGCTTTTGGCGCAGCTGCGGACCCGAAACGTTTCCCTGAGCAATTAAAATATACTCAAGTTTGGCAGGCTAAACGCTTGCTGGTTAACGGCGCTAATTTTGGAGGCGCCAATACCGAGGGGCCGTTTAGAATGAGTACAGGCGCTTATAATACAGCATTAGGCAAAGGGTATGGCGAAGTATCAGCTGATAGCCGCTCTAACCATAAAACACAGGGCTTTGGCAGCGCCAAACAACGTGGCGATGC
>CAMLFI010000342.1 GCA_946479225.1 uncultured Mucilaginibacter sp.
CTCCCGGCTTCTTCTCCTTGCCGAAAAGCGGTTCTTTACTGTCAACCGGGTGTCCATCAATTGAAATTATTTCATCATTAACGTTTATACCATCGTCCCAGGCAGCTGTCCCACGTATCACCGATGCCACTATCACCCTGCGGGTAACCGGTACCATAGTAATACCCAGCGTTGCGCTATCAATCGCGGCTCTTTCGTCGCGCATTTTACAACCGGCATAGGCCAGGTAGCTGTTGTAATCAATATCGGCAACTCCGTTTATGTGTTTTGCATAAAAATCGTCCAGTTTTTTGCCTGCAAACTTCTCAAGAGCTAATTTAAACTCAGCATCTGTATAGCCACGTTTTTTTACTTTATAGTATTCGTTATACGTATACCTCATTACATCGTCAAGCGAGTATTTTCCTTTGCTGTTTTTAATTATCTCCAGATCAAGCATCATGCCTATAACAGCTCCTTTTGTATAATAAGATATAGTGGTGTTGTCTGAATTTTCATTAGGCCGGTACGCTTTTATCCACGCATCGTAACTCGCCATGGCAACACTTTGCACCTTAAGACCAGGCTGATTTTCAAGCTTGGTAATTTGGTTAGCCATAAGGTCAAGATAGTTTTGGGGGGAATATAACTGCGTACGCCGCACTATGATATCCTGATAGTAGGCCGTAAAGCCTTCTGCTATCCAAAGATTGGTGGTGTAATTCTCGTTATCATAATCAAACGGACCTAAGGCAATTGGGCGTAAACGCTTTACGTTCCAAAGGTGAAAATGCTCATGGGCGGCTAACGACAGAAAACTTTCATAAGTACCCTCATGCTTATAACCAAGGCGTGTAGCCCCCAAAGTGGTAGAGTTTAAATGCTCCAAACCTCCGCCACCTTTTAAGTAGTTATGAATTATAAAGGTGTAATGCTTATTAGGGTTTTCGCCGAAAACGGCAACCTCTTCTTTTACTATGAGCGTAAAATCCTTTTTTATACGTTCTTTATCGTAGTTACCACCGCCGCTCATGGCCACTTCGTAATCGGTGTTGTCAACTTTAAACGTGAATACATCCTGTGTGCCTACTTCTAACGGCGAATCAAACAAAATGTCATAATCAGGTGCGGTGCGGGTAAAGCTATCGCCATTCACTTTCTCTAAACCGGAAGTAACGGTTGTCCAGTCTTTGTAGGGAATTATGTGGACGGTAGAAGGGTTTTTAAGCATGCCCTCCGGATATATAAAAATATCAGGCGATGAAAGGAACGCGTGTTCAGCATCAATAAAACTGGTACGCACCGATACTTCAAAAGCGTAAACCTTATACTTAACCGTTATGGCTGGTTTGCCGGTAACATTAACACGCCATATGTTTTTGCGTGTTTTTACTGCCGGCAAGGCTTTGCCTGCCGCGCTAACATCTAGTGATACAATGTTCCTGCTAAACTCGCGCACCAGGTAGGAGCCTGGTGCCCAAACCGGCATTTTAAGATTTAATGTTTTTTGAGCGAGGCCGCTAATGGTCATTTCTATTTCGGCATAATGGGCCTGGGCTTCGGGAAAGGAAATGGTATAGTTAATTTTTACCTTGTCAGCAGCGTATCCGGTATTGGTATTCATCAATATGTACGTTATAAAAAAAAGTGTAGTAAGAAATTTTTTCATAATTGCAATGTATAAAAATATGTGTGTTAGCTTATCAAAAAATTAGGATTAAGTTGTTGTAACATGGTTGATACAAGCAAATATCTCGAAATTGAACTATTTACTTTTGACGTTTTCAACTTACGCATACAAAACGGTTGATAACGTCTTCTGCAAGTATCATTAAAGTCGGCAAAACGGCCGCAAGTAATAGGGATCTTAGATAAAAATTGTCCATATTATAATATATTTGATGGTCCATTCAACCGGGCCGATTATACTTTTTGAAGAATACCAATTAAAGCTTTAATTTCAGAGGGATAAAAAACCTAAGCGTCTTTATAGGAAATATGAAAACCAGATATATTGTTTACATCGTTATAGCCGCAGTGATCGGCTTTTTAATTTATAACAAGTTTTTTAGCGAGGCGGCACAAAAAAGAGCAGCTATGAATGCTAAAGGTCCCGGTGGCCCGGGAGCCGGTGGTCCGGGCGGTCCCGGCGCACGTGGCGGAGCGGGTGGCCCAGGCGGTGGTGGTCCGGGAGGCAAGCGAGGCGGTGGTCCTGGCGGCCCCGGTGGTGGTGGCCCAGGCGGTGGTGGTCCGGGTGGCCCTGGTGGTGGCAGAAGAGGCGGCCCGATTGCTGTAAATGTTATGATAGTAAAGGATACAACCATCAGCAATAGCATTGATGTAACAGGCACTATTGATGCTAACGAGAAGGTAAACCTGATAAGTGAGGTTGCTGGCAGAATTACAGGTATTTATTTTACTGAGGGCAGCCACGTAAACAAAGGTCAGTTACTTGTTAAGGTAAACGATCAGGATCTGGTAGCATCGCTTAAGCAAAATGCATATAACATAGCGCTGGCTAAACAAAATGAGAGCCGCAATAAACAATTACTGCAAAAAGAGGCAATAAGCCAGGTAGAATATGAAACTTCGTTAACCGGTCTGAATACCTTACAGGCCCAGGCGGATATGATAAAGGCGCAGATAGCAAAAACAGAAATGCGTGCCCCGTTTTCGGGTACTATAGGTTTGCGCAGCGTAAGCCCCGGTGGTTACCTGTCACCAAACACAGCTATAGCTACATTGGTAAACCTGGACCCAGCTAAAGTTACTTTTTCCGTACCCGAAAAATATCTGGCATATATCAAGCCGGGTAGTAAAATAAGTTTCAATGTAGTAAGCTCGCGCGATGATTTTAAGGCAACAGTTTACGCCATTGAACCATCTATTGACGTTAGTTCTCGCACCATTACAGTGCGCGCAAAGGCATCTAACTCAAAGGGATTGCTTAAAGCAGGTAGCTTTGCCAAGATCAATCTTGCGCTAGACCAAATACCTAAAACAATTATGCTGCCTACGGAAGCTGTTACAGCTGATATTAAGGGCAGTAAGGTTTTTATTTATGAAAACGGTGAAGCTGTGCCGCGGTCGATCACAACTGATCTTCGCACAGATGCTCAGATACAGGTTACAGATGGCTTAAAGCCGGGCGATAGCGTTGTGGTATCGGCCATTATGCAAATGCGCCCTAAAGCCCAGTTAAAATTGATCAAAGTAATTAAATAAGTAAGCATGAGTTTATCCTCAGTTAGCATAAAAAGGCCGGTACTTGCAACAGTTATGTCTGTTGTTATAGTGGTATTTGGCATAATTGGCTATAATTTTTTAGGCATCCGCGATTTCCCTTCGGTTGATCCGCCTATTATAAACGTGCGCACAAGTTACACAGGTGCGAATTCTGATGTTATTGAATCGCAGATAACCGAGCCTTTAGAAAAGGCTATTAATGGTGTACCGGGTATTCGTAATATCTCTTCAACAAGTTCGGTAGGTAGCAGTAACATCACTGTTGAGTTTGATCTGGATGCCGACCTTGAGACGGCCGCTAATGATGTGCGCGACAAAGTGAGCCAGGCTCAACGCCAGCTACCGCAGGACATAACCGCGCCGCCGGTTGTTACCAAGGCTGATGCCAATGCCGATAACATTATTACCGTATCAGTAAAAAGTAACAAGCGCAACATTACACAGGTAAATGATTACGCCGAAAATGTTTTAATGGAGGGCCTGCAAACCATTCCGGGTGTAAGCTCTATTAACATACAAGGTACGCGCCAGTATGCCATGCGGTTATGGATAGATCCATCTAAGTTAACCGCATTGGGCTTGGCAGCTAATGATATATCTACAGCGCTTAGTCGCGAGAACGTTGAGTTGCCTGCTGGTAAAATTGAAGGTAACAAAACCGAATTGAGCATAAGAGCGGTGGG
>CAMLFI010000343.1 GCA_946479225.1 uncultured Mucilaginibacter sp.
GTTAGCCAGGCAGAAGCAAAAGTAAAGTACAAAGAAGACAAAGACGGCAAAAGCGTGCCACATCCTTCACGTATTCGCAGTGAGGTAGGCGCGGTTAATGATATATTACCAGTTAACGCTAACGACAAAAGAAAATTCTCCATTATACAGGCTATTGAGTGGTTTTCAAATCCGAAAACGGGCGGAGCTTATTTGGTAGAATTGTTCATTTCCCCACCACAAAAAAAAGATTGGGATGTTTTAGATAAACCGAGGCTTGATCTTTTCAATAGCTTTTTTAATGGCTTAGAGCAACTAGGAAATGGCCTTGTAGTTTCCAGAATAACCAGCGGTCGGGGCAGCGCGGTAGTTTTCGGCATTAAACTAGAAAACACAAATAATCAAGCACGCATACAATTAAGCCAATCGTCAGCTGCGGCTTCTAAACGGCCTGGCGAAAACGCAGTGAATTTATCTATCGATGCACATCAACAGTTAATATCATTCCTCGATCAGCATCCTTTGGTAAAAAAGGTAACATTGCCACCAATAGTTACCCAAAGTACGGTGGTTACTAGCTATAAAAAAGACGATACATTTACTATGCCGAAGGCATTAGATGGTGCTTCTTACCCTAAAATTTGTATTGTAGATGGCGGAGTGTCTGCCATCCATGAGGATTGGGTAATAGACAGGTGGGGGCTTATAGCCCCAGGTGATAAGGATGAAAACCACGGCACCTTTATCGCAGGCCTTGCTATCGTTGGTCAAACACTTAATGGCCACGCAATATGCAAGGAAGTAGATGGTTGTAGAATAATTGATTTAGATATACTTCCGACGGAAGACAAATATTTAGACTATTTTAAAAAGCCTTTAGAGTTTTTCAATGAGTTGGAGATCGCGGTGCAGGAGCTTAAAGTCCGCACTGGTGTTAGGATATTCAATTTTAGTTTAAATATTGAAGAGCATGCAACTACCACAGGGTATAGTCTGCCAGCACAAATTTTAGACAAGATTGCTGAAGAAAATGATGTCATCTTTGTTATATCAGCGGGCAATACAAAGGAAATAGATATCCGCAAAGAGTGGCCCGCTGATCATTTTGAAGCCCTTAGAATTCTTGCTGCGTCCCGTAATGATACTATAAAACGACCGGCCGAAAGCTGCCGAAATATTAGTGTTTCTGCCCTTAATCCCCCTGACATGTCAGGTATTGTTCCTTATGCTTTAAGTAATTATAGTTGCAGAGGGCCCGGCTTAAGGGTTGGTCTGAAACCCGACCTAGCACATATTGGTGGATCAGGTAGCAAACACGCAACAAAGGGTCATGGACTTTTATCTATTGATACCCACGGCAGAGTTGTTGACGGTTGCGGAACGAGCTACGCTGCGCCTAATGTAGCGAAAACCCTCGCAAGCATAGACCACGCTATAGAGGGTATAGTTTCAAGAGAAACGCTTATTGGCTTAAGTGTCCACCACGCTAGTTTGCCTGCTTCCTTAAGTGATAAAAAACTACAAAATATTACCAAACATTTGATTGGGTTTGGAATACCCGGCGGCTCAGAAGAAATATTAGAGGGCGATCCCTCAGCTATTACTTTAGTTTTCGCAAACCGTGCCATCAATGGGCATAAAATGAGCTTCAAATTTTCTTGGCCTACAAGTTTAGTAAGGGATGGTAAATGTTTTGGTTATGCTAGGCTTACTATTGTAAGCACGCCAGCCTTCGATTATAGGTTCGGGTCTGAATTTGTGAGAGTAAATATTGATGCAGCACTACGACAACAGCAGAAAGACGGCAAATACAAAGGTCGGCTAAATGCGATTTATACACCAGATGAAAAGGATGGAAGCCTTTATGAAAAAGACCAAATTGAGCATGCATTTAAATGGAGCCCTGTTAAAGTTTATGAAAAACACTTTCCAAAGGGTGTTGGCCCTAGCACGAACTGGACGTTGGATGTGGAATACCTTGCCAGGGACGGTGCTATAATCCCAAAGGATGGTGTTCCTTTTACTGCAATCTTAACTATTTCCGATCCTGAAAAAGGCAAACCAGTTTTTAACGATATGAGACAGTTACTGCAATCCTTAGGAGTAAAAACTGTTGACATTAAGACAGCCGCGCGGGTGATTCAAAGAATTTAATCATTAATAAATTATACAAAATGGCAAATTATCACGTAACACAAAAGAAAGGCCAGGATGGCTGGAATGTACAAAAAGAAAATGGTCAGCGAGCATCTGCGATTACTAATACGCAAAAACAAGCTGAAACAATTGCAAAAGGTCTTTCTGCAAATAGTGGCGGCGGTGAAGTTCGTATTCACCGGCCTAATGCAGGGCCTATCAGAGATAGCGATACTGTAAGCCCGGGAAATGATCCGCGTTCTATTAAAGACAACAAGCACTAAGAACTTAAAACAGAAAGCAGGCCAGATTAACACCGGCCTGCTTTTACAAAAGGTATCCACTAATCTGAGTCGTTATATTTTAACAAAGGCACAAGAACGCCCCGCTCCTACCAAACGCTGCATTATTGCGCCGGCACATCGCTCGTATAAGACAATCCTCCCATTTTATACTACGTATGCATTATATATAAAATGCTATGCTAAAGCTTCCTTTGTGAATCAACTAAAACGATATAAAATGAAATCAAGATTCACTTCAATTTTAATGATTGCCATGGCGGCGATTGTATTCTGCGGCTGCAGCAAAAAGAATGATCCGACACCAACTACCACAAGTGGTTTTACATGGAGAGAGAATAGCAGCACAACGGTTCAAACTGCCACAACAGCCACATTTTCTACAGGGTACAAAACATTAATAGCCTCAACTGCAACAGGTACCGTGTTTGAAATAAATTTAAGCGGCACTACCCCGGCAACGTACTCGCTCAACGCAAGCAATGTAATTACTTATACAAAGGTTACCCCGTACTTTGTTGCAACATCCGGAAATGTAATTATTACTGCCAATGCGGGTGGAAAGATTTCGGGTACTTTTCAGGGAGCCGGAACAACAGTTAGCGGAATTTCTTTAGTTAGCGGGGCGTTTACCGACGTTACTGTGACTCCATAAAACATACGTATTCAGTATAACGCACAAAGGCTGCCCCGGGGCAGCCTTTGTGCGTTATAAACAATGTTACGCTAATTATGCCTAAGCGTTAGCCACCAGCTTACTTACGCTGCGGTACACGTAGGTGTTAAAGATATGCCTGCGCGCAAACCGCCCCGGCGAGTCGGAATTGATCAGCTTTACATATATGGCCTTGGGCACATCAAAATATTCGTACTCGCTACCATCAACAAACGCTACCTTAAGCACCTGCGAGCGGTATTCAAAATCGAGCATATTAGAGGTTGTGGTAGTAAGGTTGTATTCGGTAAGCGTTTGCGCGCGTGTTTCGGGGGCAATGCTTACCAAAAAATGATAGGCTTCTATTATCTGTTTACTCTTTTCTTCAGCCTCTAGTTTAGCCTCTTCGCTCTCCTGGAACTTATCCGGGTGCCATGTTTTCATCAGTGACCGGTAGGATGTTTTCAGTTCCTGTAGTTCGGCAGTTCCATTTACACCTAGTAACTTACGGTGCTCAACAATTTTTTTCATACTTTTTATATTGCAGTACTGCGGGCTACCGCAATAAGGGCGCAAAGGTACGGTTTTTAGTTGGCAGTTTGCAGTGGGCGGTTGATAATGGGTAGTTGGTAGTTGAACAATTATGCTGATAATCAACTAACTATGACAAAAAATGCAGAATTTGCTCCTGAAACCTTGGGTAAAGCATGCTTTTTTACGATTGTAGGTGTCGCTAAAACGCCATAAATATTGCATTTTCAATAATTATAGGCCTATATTTTTAAGATATATTAAAAAACATATTAATAGCACGCAGTAAATTACAA
>CAMLFI010000344.1 GCA_946479225.1 uncultured Mucilaginibacter sp.
CTGTTACAGGCGCTATCCGTGTCCGTAATAAATTTCAATTTATTGCATTGGAAGGTTTTGACGGCGCATGGAGTTTAACTGAGAACGGAGTTGAAATAAGCAAGGGGACATTTATTGTTCCGCGAGTAGGAGCCCGGCGCGAAGGCCGCGCAATTATCCCGTATAAAATAGAACACCCTAAACCGGGTGCTGAATACTACCTGCGCGTATCGTATACACAAAATCAAAAAAACCTATGGGCTGATAAGGGCTATGAGGTTGCCTGGGATCAGTTTAAATTACCGGTTAACACAATTAGGGTGGTAGAAGCTAAATCGACCAAACCAGTTGCATTAAGCCAAACACCACAGCTAATAAAAGTTACCGGTCAGGGTTTTTCTATAAGCTTTGATAAAAAGACCGGGATGATGAGCCAATTGCTTAAAGGCGGCGTTAATATGTTAACCGATAATGGCGGGCCTAAAGTACACCTGTGGAGGGCTGCACACCGTAATGATGATATGTGGGCCAATTCTGCCTGGGAAAAATATGGCGTAAATAATCTGCAGTTTTCGCTGGTGGATATAAAGGCACAGGCAGTGGACATGTTCACGGTTAAAGTTACTTCAACCGTTAGGGCCGAAGGAAAGGAAGGCTTTGGCGTTTATCATACAGCTACCTATTTAATTAAAGGAGACGGTTCTGTCAATGTAGATAATGATATGCAGTTTGAGGGAATGCAGATCAGTTTGGGCCGTATAGGCGTACGCATGTTGCTTAATAAGGACCTTGACCATATGAAGTATTTTGGCAGAGGGCCATTGGAAAATTATAACGACCGAAAAAGCTCGGCCGATGTGGGATTATATGAGTTAGGTGTTAATGACCAATACGAATATGAAAAGCCTATGGACAGGGGCAACCACGAAGAAGTACGGTGGGTTGAGTTTGTAGGCAGTAAGGTGCCGGCGCTTAAAATAAAAGGCGATGCCAACCTAATGCAGGTAACGGCATTGCCACACACCGACGAGCAGATGTTCCCGGTTGAGTATAAAATAGATCTACCGCCTAGTACAGCTACCGTATTTTGTTTGTCAACCAAAACCCTGGGCGTTGGCTCAGCAAGTTGCGGCCCCCGGCCGTTGGAGAAATTCCAGGTTTGGGCAAATAATTCACGGTTTAGCTACACATTGCAGGTAGGCCCTAAATAAACAATGTAACATTAGTAAAACATTTTAGCAGTGTGGTGGGCACACTGCTAACTTAGCATTAAACATAGTTTACCAATAATAAACCAATTATATGAAACCAATTTTATTGAACAACTTATCCTACGCCCGTAGTATAAAAATTGGTCTTTCAGCTGTCGCTTGTATGGCTTTTATAGCGGCTGTTGTTCCTTCTAATAACGAAGATGGACCGAAAAAGAAGGCAGCAGTTGTGCCGCCACCCCACACTGAATGGAAAGATTATGGCGGGGGCCCTGATCATTCCAAATTCATGAACTTTACCCAGATCAACAAAAAGAATGTCGTTAATTTACAGCCGGCGTTTATATATTCAACTGTGAACGAAAGAGGCGGATCATACAGGTTTAATCCGATTATTGTTGACGGGATAATGTATGTGCTGGCCAAAAACAGTTCGTTAGTAGCTGTTGATGTTGCCACCGGTAAAGAACTTTGGATACATGCTAATTTGAGGGGTATTGTTCAACGTGGCATTAATTTTTGGCAAAGTAAAGACAAAAAGCAAAAACGCTTCCTAATCTCGCTGGGTAACTATTTGCAAGCGATAGATGCCAATACAGGTAAGTCAATATTAACATTTGGCAAGAACGGTTCCGTAGATCTTAAGGAAGGTATTGGCCGTGCGCCGGAACTGTTAAGGCGTATGGCATCAACCTCCGCCGGACACATTTATGATAACCTGATCTTGTTAGGTTCTGCTCCCGGTGAGGATCCGTTTGCGGGCCCCGGCGATGTACGGGCTTATGATGTAATAACCGGAAAGATGCAATGGGTGTTCCATACCATTCCTCATCCCGGAGAATATGGCTACGAAAGCTGGCCCAAAGATGCCTGGAGATACTCCGGAGCTGCTAATACATGGGGAGAAATTTCGGTTGATGAAAAACGCGGGATAGCTTACTTCCCTTTAGGATCACCTACTTATGATTATGACGGGGCTGACCGCGCGGGTAATAACATATTCGGCAATTGTCTTTTGGCTTTAGATGCACGTACCGGAAAACGCCTTTGGCATTTTCAAACCGTACACCATGATATCTGGGACTATGACCTTACTGCTGCTCCTCAGTTGATTACCATAAACCATAATGGTAAAAAGGTTGATGCCGTAGCGCAGGCTTCAAAAAACGGATATATGTATGTGTTTGACCGGGTTACCGGCAAACCTATTTGGCCTATTAAAGAAATGCCTTTCCCTAAAAGTGATATGCCCGATGAGTGGACATCGCCAACGCAGCCCATACCTACTGTTGTGCCACCATTTAACAGGCATAATGTTACAGCGGCGGATATTAACCCTTACTTACCCGAAGCAACCAGGCAACAATATATTGCGCGGATGAAAGCGGCTAAAACAGGCATGTATCAGCCATTGTCTGATAAGTACGAAGTTTTTGCCTTACCTGGATCTGTTGGCGGCGCTAACCAGGGTAACACGGCAGCAAATCCGGATAAGGGTTTGGTGTATGTAATGTACCAGGAAATGTCATGTTTCTATCAGTTGGTTAAAAGGGCCGATCGGCCTGCGCGGGGAGGTAATCCTAACGCGGCCGCTGCTTTACGCGGACAAACTGCTTATGTTCAATACTGCCAGTCGTGCCATGGTGCTGACCGTAACGGTCTTGACGGTGCAGGAGTGTCTTTGGCCGATTTAGGCACTCGCGTAACGCCTGATCTGTTTAAAACATATATCACTAATGGCAAAGGCCGTATGCCTGCCCAACCGCATATTGATGACGCTACACTTACTTCAATATATGCTTTCCTTAACCCGGGTGGCCGCGGTGGCCGTCCAGGCGCTTTTCCTGCATCTAACGCTATGCCTGAGGGGCCGGTAGTTGCTTCAGGTGGCGCTCCAATAGAAAATCCGAGCAGTGCAAGCGAATCTGCCGGTGGTATGACCGATTACCCCGCAGATTACAAGGGCCCGAAATCTATCTATATTGAAAGGACTAATTGGGGCACCGCTATCTCTGATATTTTGGCTCCTCCATTTGCAGGTATTGCCGCGTACGATCTGAATAAAGGCACCATAAAATGGAAAATACCATTGGGTGAGTATCCCAAATCGGATGTTAAAGGCTTAGGTACACCTGGTGGTACACAAAACAAAGGCATGGTAGTAACAGCCTCAGGCTTAATATTCGCAACTTGTGCCGATGGGAAAGTACGTGCAATAGACGCAGATAATGGTAAGGTACTTTGGGAGTATAATTTGGGACGGGCCAATCCTTCTGGTATTCCGGCCATGTTCCAGGTTAAAGGCAAACAATATCTGGTGGTGGTTTCAACCGGCGCTTTGTTAGACAGAACCAAGAAAGAAGAAGATGTGCCAAAAGGTTATATCACCTTCGCACTGCCTGATATAAAAAAATAGTGGCTTTATAATACAGCAAAACCAATATAAATTAACAGACTATGATAGTTAAGAAGTATTTGAAAGTGGTAAAAGCAGCTTTGACGCTTTTACTATTTGTGTGGCTTAGCTTCCAGGCATCGGCGCAAAATGTGCCTACTAAAACGATCTATTTTTTGGCAGGCCCTAAAGACCACGCCGGACCGGAAGGCTCGGGACGCCATGAAACCCGCCGCGATCTTTTAGTTATGCAGCGTTGTATTGACAGTATCAGCAACGCAACAGGCGTAAAAATTATAACTAAGTTCTC
>CAMLFI010000345.1 GCA_946479225.1 uncultured Mucilaginibacter sp.
AAAGCCGGAAGAATTATATTAAACGTTTACCAACAAAGCAGTTCGCCCTCTCTGGCAGCTACCAGTTGGATAACCAATCATTATATTTTCAACAACAGTTTCGCCAATCAAAAAACAACTGCGCTATCTTTCAATTATATAAATGATGCCTTGGCTTTTGATCTAAAAGCAGAATATTTCCTGTTAAACGACTATCTGTACTATGAATCCTCACCAGGCGGCATTGATGCGCACCCTGTGCAGCTTTCTAACGCTATTAACCTTTTAAAAATAAGCATAGGCAAAAACCTCGAGTTCGGGAACTGGCATTTTGACAATTTTGTTGTATACGAAAAGACCGATTATCAGAAAACGCTGCGGGTTCCGGAGTTTTACACTTATAGCAGTTTGTATGTCAATTCGTTCTTCTTTAAGGTTTTGCGTACATCCACAGGCATAACCGTTCGTTATAACACACCATATTCAGCACCATCATACGGAGTTGGTTTGGGTCAGTTTTATAACGGCGCTGATGTACAGTTCTCCTCCTATCCTTTTGCGTCGGTATTCCTAAAGGCAAACATCAAAAACACCGATTTATTGGTAATGTACGATTACGCCAATCAGGGTTTGTTCAGCAAAGGGTATTACACAGTTAATCGTTATCCGCAACTATCAAGTATGTTGAAGTTTGGGGTAAGGTGGAATTTCTATCAATAGGTTGCCAGTTGCAGTTAGCACCTGAATTGCAACCTGATACGGCGAGAACTGCCCACTGCACACTCCAAACTAACAAATCACGTTTTCTGCTTTTTCTTCTTTGCAGCGGGGAATAAAACATTATTCAATATCAACCGATAGCCAGGTGAGTTAGGGTGTAGTTTAAGGTCTGTTTGTGGCGAACCTGGTGAATGCTGGTAATCCTCAGGGTCATGGCCTCCGTAAAACGTCCATTGTCCTTTGCCGAATTCGCCGTGTATGTAGCGTGCTTCGCCTTCGGTTTTCTGCTCACCCATAATGATAACACCTGGTTTCAGTAGATCTTTATCAAAGGCCGTAGCTAACCCAATAAAACCTTTCAACACCCTTTCGTGATCCTGGGTAAGCATACTTGGCACAATATCCCATTTGGCCGAAAAATCAAACAAAGTAAAAAAGTCGGTAGCCATTGGAACCCTGTTCAATGTGCGGGTATCAATATTACTAAACTTACGTGCCCGTGGGCCTAATTGCAGTGTAAAGTTTTGGAACGCGAAGGTTTGCGAAAAATCAAGTTTAGCCTGCGCATTATCGTCAATCGGGTCGCCATCATATTCGCTGTCTACTATATCTGTATTCTGAGCCGCCAAAGCTATGTCAAAACTATCTGCGCCCGAACACATGGCAAACAAAAATCCGCCACCCGCTGTAAACTCTTTAATTTTTTGCGCAACCGCGAGTTTCATTTTTGACACTTTTGAATACCCGAATTTCTTAGCTACGTCTTCCTGCATTTGGCGATTACGCAGGTTCCATTCCATATTGCCAAAGCCGTTGCCAAATTTGCTGAACTGCCCCGTAAAGTCTTCATGGTGCAGGTGCAGCCAATCATATTTAGGCAGGTCTCCTTTTAAAATACCTTCATCATAAATATAATCAAATGGTATCTCGGCATACTTAAGCACAAGGTCTACCGCATCTTCTAATGGCCCTTTATCCTTGGGCGAATAAACGGCAACCCGGGGAGCTTTTTGCAGCTTAACCACATCCATGTTTACAGATGGGTCATTTATGGTGGACATAATGGCGCTTACATTGGAGTCACTTACAATTTCATAGCTAACGCCACGTATTTTACATTCGTCTTCCAAAGCTTTGCTGTAGTCAATAAGGAAGCTGCCGGCGCGGTAATTAAGCAGCCATTGCACTTCCTTGTCGGCTTTTAACACCCAAAAGGCAATGCCATAGGCTTTAAGATGCTCTTTCTGCGCCTCATCCATGGGTAGTAATATCGAATTTGCCTTGCTGATGATAGGTAAAAGCAGCAGGGTAAAAACCAAAAACTTCTTAATCCGCCTCATATATAATCGCAATTGATTTGAGCAGTGTTGCTATAACAAATATAACAAACAATATATGAAGCTGTTAGGGCAACAAAAGTTTTACAAAGGTTATCAGGCGGGATCTACGTCAATACCTATCTGTTTTAGCAGTAAGCTCGCGTTAAAAGTTTTGCACTCGCCGGGTTTCAATTTGTAGTCAAAAAGCATCTGTCCGTTGCTTATTTGTATATCAAAATAGTAGTTACGCACGTAATCAGGATACTTGTCTTCCAGCTTGGCAATTTGCAAATCGTGCGTAGCTACCATGCCAACTCCTTTCTTTTTAATTAGTTGCTCTATTACAGCTTTTGAGCCCAGATACTTGTCTACAGAATTGGTACCGCGCAGCATTTCGTCTATCAAAAAGAAAACCTTCGGCTCGTTTTCAACGGCGGCCAATAACATTTGCAAACGGTCAAGCTCGGCTTTAAAGGTAGAGGTGCTCTCGTTAAGCGAATCTTTGATACGCATATAGCTCACTAATGTAATTACCGAAACCTGCATGTTTTCGGCGCACACAGGTGCGCCGCAAAGGGCCAGTACACTGTTGATACCAACTGTACGTAAAAAGGTGCTCTTACCCGCCATATTCGAGCCGGTTATTATGTCTACTTTAAATGTATCGGTTAATTCATAATCATTCTCTACCCTGCCCGATGGTTTAATAAGCGGATGTGCCAAAGCTTTTCCTGTTACAGTATAGCCATCGCCTTCTGCAATTTGAGGAATCGCCCAATCAGGATAATTAATGCGTAAACCGGCAATGCTGTACAGTGCCTCAAATTCGGCTATTACATCAAAAGCTTCTTCAAGATCATGATAATTGTCACGCTTCCATTTTTCAATGGCTATAACCTGTTTAAGCGCCCATAAAAAGAATACGTTTAGTACAAACCCAACAATCATCACCAAACTATAGCCCAACTTGTGGATCAGCTTGGATAAATGAGCTATGTGTTTTGACGTTTGCTTTTCTATTATCCGTCCGGCTAATTCTTTGTTGAGATCTGTCTCCCATTTTTCCTCCTCAATTTTATTGAAGGCGACAGCATAAGACGCTAAAACATCGCTTATCTTATCGGCAATAAAAGACGATTTTATAATATAGCTTCCCTTTGATGACACTATTACAAGATTAGCAGCCGCCAAAATCAACGCCGATAACTTAAATATCGGACTAAAAAAAGCGCCAACAATTGCGGCGGTTAATAATATGGGCGCTATTGTAATATACTTTGATAATGCGGCCTCACCCGGAATATTTAAAGGGCTCTTGAGATAATTAAAGAGCTGCTGAAAGCGGTTAATATCTGTACCATTGGCAAATAACAGTAAGGTTTGTAGTTCGGGCTTCCATTGACCTTTGCTTGCTATTTCCTGAACCGATTGCTGACGCGATATAATCGTTTGCCGGTCGGCGGGAGAGCTTAGCCAGGAAGCTAATTTATTGTTCCCCAAGGAGGTTGCTGTACGGTTAATAAGGTTAAATAATGACGCGCTACCAAATATATCTAAGTCGGAGGTATAAAAATGCTTTTCGTTGCTATAGCACGCGCCATTGCTGTAAAGATTGGCTCTATCCAGCATATTGGTTATCTCGTTACTGTTCACCCGCTCCAAATCTGTATAGTACTTTCTTTTTTGCTCATAAATACTCTGGCGCTTTACCAGCCACGCAAAACATAACAAAAGGATTATGAAACAGACAGCTATAATGGAAAAATCATTAAACTGTATTCCTATATACACCGATAAGGCCATCAGGAAGAACACAGCCAGGCGCATAAGCGAGTACTTGTCGGCGAGCTTTTTATAGCGGTTTGCCTCT
>CAMLFI010000346.1 GCA_946479225.1 uncultured Mucilaginibacter sp.
GTATGTCCAGGTTTTCTTTTTGCGACGCATCCGGATTACCCTCCTGCAATAAATGCGACATGCCAATAACCGCGTTAAGTGGTGTCCGTATCTCGTGCGTCATTACAGATATAAACATATCCTTTGCACGACTCAACTGTAATGCTTCCTCTTTGGCGGCTATCAGCTCCAGCTCCACCTTCTTTTTGGCGCTTATATCAATAATAACCTCAATATATTTTTCTGCTTCGCCCTGCTTATTTAAAATAACAGAGTTAATAACCGATATCCACATCGGCTTTCTGTCTTTGCGATAAGCCAGCAGGTCAACCTCAAAAGATCTTTTATTTTTAGATAACTCGCGGGCGTTTTGTATAATATTGGTATCCGTTAATTCGCCCTGTATAATATCGCCTAAGTATTTCTTTTGAACGTCTTTTAAATAATACCCTGTAATTTTTTCAAACGCTGGGTTTACCCATTCAATTTCGCCCTTGCTGTTGTTTATTACCACACCGCTGTTAATGCTGCTGGCTACCAGCGAAAGCAATTTCAGTTCATCCTCGGCATATTTACGCTCGGTAATGTCTGTAATTGAGCTTACCTGCCGCTCCACTTCCCCTGCTTCATTAAAAAGCGGACTGTTAGACAGTGCTATCCATACAGGTGTTCTGTCTTTTTTATAGACAAGTATTTCAATATTATAAGGTCGATTTTGCTGAAAGGATTTAACAGCGCCCTCAAACACGCTCATATCTGTATCTGGGCCTACCAAAATATTACCAAATGTTTTCCCTTTCATTTCTGCAAGGGTATATCCGGTAATTTTCTCTACCGCTTCATTCATCCACATAACGTGGCCCTCAGCATCGCGGGTAAGCATACCGGCAGGCGATTTTTGCGCGGCGAACGACAATATCTCCAGATCCTGCTGTGTGTTTTTGCGGGTTGTTATGTCAGATATTATGCGGATATACCTGTCAACATCTCCTTTTTTATCATAAATAACAGATGTGGTAATTGATAACCAAACTTGCCGGCCATCTTTGCGCGTAGCATATACATGTACAGAGTACGCTTTTTTTGATTGGATCTTCTCGTTATATTTCTTTACGCTCTCGGTATTATTTACATCGGGCACAAAAACATCGCGCAAGCGTTTTCCCTGCACGTCCAACAAGTCATACCCGGTTGTTTTGGTGAACGCATTATTTATCCAGATAACATTATCATTGGCATCGCTTACAGCGCAGCCGTTAACCATATTGCTGGCAACAAGTGATAGCTGTTCCAAATCGGCGGTTAATTGTTTTTGATAGCTGATATCGCGTCCGCTTGCATACCATTTGCCGCTTTTATATATTGCGCACCAACCTATCCATTTGGCTTCGCCGGTTGCCGTAATTGTTCTGGTCTCTAATTCAAATGGCCGCCCTGTCTCAACCGCCATTTCAATAAGTGGCAAAAACTGTTCGCGGTTTTTACTAACCACAAACTCCCATAATGGGCGGCCAATGGCCTGCTCAGGTGTGTAACCCAAAATATTGGTTACCGCATCATTAATAAATTCAATTTTAGAATCGGCCCCGGCTATGTAGTGTATCTCAGGCGAGCTGTTAAACAGATTATAAAACTCTTTGTGCGCCTCAAGCGATGCTTCCAGTTCCTTTTTTTGCTTGCGCAGCAGCAAATGCGACATCACCTCGTCGGCCAGCGTGCGCAACGCATCGCGTTGTTGCTCGTTAAGTTTACGTGGGACAGTATCGATCACGCATAACGATCCGAGGCGATGGCCATCGGGATCAATAAGTGGGGCGCCAGCATAAAACCTGATATTAACCTTGCCGGTAACAAGTGGATTATCTTTAAACGTTTCGTCCTCGGCGGCGTTGTCTACCTCTAATATCTCATCGGTAAGAATGGTGTGATTGCAGAAGGCATCTGCACGCGGGGTTTGATCAATATCAAGGCCAACGGCAGATTTGAACCATTGTCTTTCCTGATCAACAAGCGAAATGAGCGCAATTGGCACCTGGCATATATAGGATGCCAGGCGCGTAATGGCGTCGTATTCCTTTTCAGGCAGGGTATCCATAACATTGTAGGAGTCGAGCGCGGCTAAACGCTTTTCTTCTACTTCTGAAAGGATCTCCTGCTTATTTATCATTACTCTTTAGTCTTATTGTGATATAACGGATACTGCTCCGTTAGCTTATGTACCTTTTTACGTATTTTATCCAAAGAAAGTTCGTTCTCGGGGTCTTTTATTACTTCATCAACTAAAGCAACAATAGCCTCCATTTGTTTCTCTTTCATGCCCCGGGTAGTAACAGCGGCCGTGCCAATACGTATGCCCGATGTAATAAATGGCGACTTATCATCAAACGGTACCATGTTTTTGTTTATTGTGATATCCGCTTTAACCAACGCATTCTCGGCAGCTTTGCCGGTTACGCCTTTATTTCTCAGGTCGATAAGCACCAGGTGGTTATCTGTACCGCCAGATACGATCTCGTAACCACGATCTGTGAAGGCTTTAGCAATAGCCGCGCCATTCTTTTTAACCTGAACTATGTATTTCAAATAACTATCAGACAAAGCCTCGGCAAATGCAACAGCTTTAGCAGCTATAATATGCTCAAGCGGGCCACCCTGTGTACCGGGGAAAACGGCCATATCTAACAGGTTAGACATCATTCTGATCTCGCCTTTAGGAGTTTTGTGTCCCCATGGGTTTTCAAAATCTTTACCCATCATGATCAGGCCGCCACGTGGGCCACGAAGGGTTTTATGTGTTGTTGTACTAACAATGTGACAATGTGGAAGCGGATCGGTCAATAAACCACGTGCAATTAAACCTGCAGGGTGAGATATGTCTGCTAAAACCAACGCACCAACTTCATCAGCTACTTTACGGATAAACTCATAATCCCAATCGCGCGAGTAAGCCGAAGCACCACAGATGATCATTTTGGGTTTTTCGCGTAATGCTACTTCCTTTAGCTGATCGTAATCAACATAGCCGGTTTCTTTTTTAACACCATAAAAATGCGGCTCGTATAATTTACCTGAGAAATTTACAGCTGAGCCATGAGTTAGGTGCCCACCGTGTGAAAGATCAAATCCTAATATTTTATCGCCCGGTTGCAAACAGGCCAGCATTACCGCCGCGTTAGCCTGCGCGCCTGAGTGCGGCTGCACGTTAACCCACTCGGCATTAAAAAGCTGCTTGGCACGCTCAATAGCAATGGTTTCAATTTCATCAACTATTTGGCAGCCACCATAGTAACGTTTACCCGGAAGGCCTTCGGCATACTTGTTGGTAGCAACAGAACCTGCGGCTTCCATAACCTGTAAGCTCACAAAGTTTTCTGATGCAATAAGTTCCAAACCTTCTTCCTGGCGTTGCTGCTCTTCATCCAACAGCTTAAATATTAGTTTATCTCTTTTCATTGTTATTGTTAAAAAACGTGGCAAAGTTATTAATATTAGCCTTTATATGGTTAAATTTTAGCCAATTAGTTTGGTTTTGTGAGTAAATTTTGAGTTTTTAACAAATGGCGGGGGATTGTTAATGCGAAGTGAGGGAAACGCGGTATTTTATGTGGCTTTTGGAAAGAAAAAACGTGAAGATTACATAAAAGGGTCTATCGCCTGTTAAAGGGTAGCCCCTCCGGGGCATTAATCAATTCAATTTCTTTTTCTACAAACAGGTAGCCCCGCTGGGGCATAGCTTGTTGCTTTCAAACAAGTGGCACCGCTGAAGCTGACGGTGATGGGTGGCCCCTCCAAGGCATTAATCAATTCAATTTCATTTTTCTACAAACCCGCTGAGGCATGGCCTATCGCGTTTAACGAGATAGTACCTAGTTCGCAAAGACACTTTATTCTTTTCTACAAA
>CAMLFI010000347.1 GCA_946479225.1 uncultured Mucilaginibacter sp.
GTTTTATTATCTATAATTAAAAACTTAGTTATATATTGCATTAACAATTAGCTTAATAAATCGGGGCTAAATTGGCCAAATGCCTCGCACACTTAAATCCTATCAGCGTTGCTGCCTTTTGTTGCTGCTGTTTATAACATGCGGTGGGTTATCGCTAGCGCAAACAGTAGCCCCGGCAAAACGGCCGCTGTTTGATTCGCTGCTCAATTTGTATGCAGCCAAACAGCGCTCGCCGGTGTTATTTATGCACTTTGATAAGAACGTGTATTCTAATAATGAAAACGTTTGGTTTACAGGATATTTGCTTGATAATACGGATAATTCTAAATACAGAACGCTGTCGTTAGCCTTAGTAAAAGATGATGACAGGAGCATTTTAATGGACGACAGGTTTGTAATATCAAACGGATTCTGTTTTGGCAACACCAACATTCCCGACTCGGTGAGGGCAGGCGCATATACCTTTGTTGCTTATGGTAATCGCTTAGAAAATAACCGGCCTGATATTATTTTTACGCAGCAGGTAACCATTAAAACAGGCAGCCAACAAACGTTGAATGCCTCGCTCAATCCCCTGGATACCGGGGCGACAGTTGCCAACCAAAAGGTAATGCTGCTGGTGAATTTTATGAATGAAAAGTCACCGCCGTCCTCGGTGCCGATAACCTATTATGTTGGCGATGCGCGTAAGCCTATAACTACCGGGGCCGTTAAAACAGCTTTGGGGCAGTACATCTTTAATATCCCATCTAATTTATTAAGTGCTGCTAATAACAAGCTTAATGTACAGGTAAAATATAAAGCCGAAGTGCAGGATATAAGCATAGCGCTGCCCGTACCGCCGCAGCCTGCGCAAGTCCATTTTTACCCCGAAAGTGGTAACCTAATAAATGGGGTTGTTAATGTTGTTGGCCTGGAAGCAAAAACTGCCGGCGGGGCGCCGCTTAGTACCGAAGCTACAATTTATGAAGGTGAGCAGGTTATTACCACCGCAATTACCAATGGCAATGGATTAGGGAAATTTGCTATTATACCCAAACCGGGGAAAAAATACCGGGTACAACTTAATACAGGCAATACAAAAGATTATAGTTTACCCGACGCCCTAGCCGGGCCGGGTCTATCGGTAAAAAAGGCTATTGTTAATGATACGCTGCTGGTGGATGTGTATAACGATGACCCGCTGAGGAAGCTTTACCTGGTGGGGCATAATTATCGGAGATCTTTTTTTGAAACATCTGTTGGCCGAGCTTTAAATCAAAGGCTTAAAGTAATATTGACTGATGTGCCCCGGGGTATTATGCAGTTAACGCTGGTTGATAGCCTTGGCCGCCCTTATGCAGAGCGGGTGGTATTTGCGCATTACGCCAATAAGGTTAAGTTAGAGGTAAGCACAGACAATGCTGATTATGCAAAGCGTAAAAAAGTTAAATTAAGTATAAAACTTAATGGTGAGGCGACAAATGGAGCGGTATCTGTAGCTGTTGTTCAGGAAAATCGCATAGAAATGAAAAACAAAAGCGATATTGAAAGTTACATCTATTTAAAAAGCGAACTAAGTGATGTGCCTGTAAAGGAGAGCTACTTTAGTAACGCCGATCTGGACAAGCGCGACCTGGAAAACGTATTATTAATTAGAGGCTGGAGCAGGTATAAGTGGACGGATGTGTTGAAGGTTAAAATAGCGGACACTTTACGCGATGCCCGGGAACTGGTTTTTAACGGAAGGGTGACAAAGTACATAGGGAAGTTTAAGGAGCCCGTGTCTTTAGTGACATTCAATCCTACAGGTACTTATAATACAGATATTAATGGCGCGTTTTTACTGCCGGATAGCGGTATAGTAACGGAGCCGGGAAAAAAAATAACAGCAATGGTAGCTAACGGGACACCTTCTGATTATAAAATACAATTGGTAAACCCTTACGATAGTGTAAATAAAAAACTGGCTACAATAATAAAGCCTGATGTTTACTACTTAACCGTTCAAGAGAGTTCAAATGATTTAAAATTGCAGGGAACAGAGCGGGCTATCCTTTTAAAGGAAGCTGTTATTAAGGAAAAAAAAGATAATTCATTTTACAACAATGCTAACAATATTAAGGACTTGTCATTTAATCCTTGCGGACCTTATGTATGCCATAACGGTATAGTGAATTGTCCAAACCATGTGCCGCCGGAATGCAGAGCAGGGTATGTTCCTCCGTTGCCCCTTAAACCCAAGCCAAACTCAATCCAATTTAAAGGCATATATGCCGTTCAGGAGTTTTATCCTGCCGATTACTCAGAGGTAAGCCCATCACAACCTGAGTATATATCTACCCTATATTGGAAAAACCAGCTTCTCCTTAAAAAGGGCGAAGCGCAGGAAGTTTCCTTTTATACCGGCGATATAACCGGCGCCTTTAAAGTTATTGTTCAGGGCATAACAGATGATGACGTTATTTACGGAGAAACGTTATTCAGAGTAAGCAAGTAATGAAGACTACAGAACTTGTCATCTCGAACGCAGTGAGAGATCTATACACATGCCAGTCCGGTGGCCTAGCCATTGTATAGATTTCTCGTTATCACTCGAAATGACAAAGTAATTAAATAATCTTATTTCAATTTAGCCAAAGCTTCACGAACGCGTGGGATAGCAGCGGCTATCTCTTCATACCCACATGCGCCAACTGATGCCCTGAACCAGGTAACTTCATCGTCGGTACCAAAAGCGGCAAACGGAACAAAGGCAATTTTAGCTTCTTTTATCAGGTAGAAATTAATATCAGCAGACGTTTCTAGTACTGCCCCATCAGGTGTGGTTTTGCCTTTGTAATCAATTTTAATGGTGAGGTAAATAGCTCCCATAGGCGCAATGGAGTCAACGTTAAAGCCATCCGCCTTTAATTGCTGAAAACCCTCGTGCAATGTAGTAAGGCTCTGCTGTACCCGCCCTTTTAAGGTGTCCAGGTAGCTGTTTACGGCCGTGTCGTCCATTATATACTTTGCCATGGCAACTTGTTCGGCCTTAGGCGACCATGCGCCCATATGGCCTACAATGGCTTTCATGTTATTGATAACACCTTCGGGACCGAAACCCCAGCCAACACGTACACCTGTAGCAGCAAAGCATTTTGATGCGCCATCAATAAATATCACGTAGTCCTTTAACTCGGGTCTTAAAGTAACCGGGTCAAAATGCTGGTTATCGCCAAAAGTTAATTGCGAATAGATCTGATCGTATAAAAAGTAAAATGGTTTTTCGCCGGCAGCGCGACTTTTGTTTTCTTCTATCACCAGGTCGCAAATCTCCTCCAGGTCCTTTTTACCGAACATGGTACCCGTAGGGTTAAGCGGCGAGCACAGCGCAAGCAGGGCAGCGCCTTTTATATGCGGGCGCAGCTCATCAGCCGTAGGCATAAAGTTATGTTCCGCGCGGGTTTGCACCATAATGCCCTCGGCCTTCAGCAGGTCGCAATAGTGGTTATTGTTCCATGACGGTGCGGGGAAAACCACCTTATCGCCGGGATCAACCACAGCTAAAAAGGTAGAATAGATCAACGGGCGTGATCCGCCTGATATTAATATCTGGTTAGGTTTATAATCTAAACCCAAACGGTTCTTTAAAAACACCGATACACTTTCGCGCAGGGCTAACACACCATCAGCAGGGGGGTAGTTGGTTTGATTAGCAGCGTAAGCCTCAACAATGCCTTGCTTTAACTCATCAGGAATAGGGTATATGTTAGAGTCGTAATCGCCGATGGTAAGGTTAGCAATATTCTGGCCCTGGCGTTTTAATTCGTTTATTTCGCCGGCTATTTTAATGATCTCAGAACCGCGCAGGTTCTCCGCTAATGCAGATACTTTCATTTGGAG
>CAMLFI010000348.1 GCA_946479225.1 uncultured Mucilaginibacter sp.
TTAATGAGAAGGATATTTACGCGGGTTTACGGGTGCCGCTAAATTTTAGCACCGGCACGCAACTTACGTCGCTTAGCATCGAGAGTGATGCATATTATACCAGCAATACGATTCAGAATGCATTTCGCTCTCGCTTCCGCGATCGTAATTATACTTACCTAAGTCACTCGCTAACTTTTAGTAATCGCGTACAGCGAGCAATGCAACACATTTATCAGCGCTTCGGCCAAAGTATCAATATAAGTTATAGGCATGCTATCACTAATCTAAACGCCACGCAGTTTCTGGCTAATGGAACACTCTATTTACCGGGTATAATGCGTAATCACAACCTTGTTATTAACATGGCCTATCAGGAAAAAGGGCTAAATAGCGCGATAGATTTCTCCAACAATTTTCCATTCTCACGAGGCTATACAGTTGAAAATCTCCGGCAGATGAAAAAAATAGGTTTGAACTACCATCTTCCTTTATTTTACCCGGATGCAGGCGTAGCGCAAACCCTTTATTTTATGCGGATACGTGGCAATTTGTTTTTTGATTATACCCGCACAAATGATGTGCACACCAACGGAAAGCCGTTTAATGCCAATTTCCGCACGGCAGGGGCAGAGTTGTATTTTGATACCAAATGGTTTAACCAGCACCCGCTTACTTTTGGTATCCGCTACAGTTATTTAATGGATGATGATATTTTTGGAGGGGTGGGAAAAAACAGGATAGAGCTAATTCTGCCCGTGAGTTTCTTTTAATATCACATACATTTCTTAAATTGGCAGTTAATGAACCGCATCGATCGTATAGCCGCCATATTGATACAACTACAATCGCGTAGGGTGGTAAAAGCAGCCGATATAGCCGAACGCTTTAACATCAGCTTACGCACCGTTTATCGCGATGTAAAAACGCTTGAGGAAGCAGGCATACCGTTAATAGGCGAAGCCGGTGTCGGCTATTCTATTATGGATGGCTACCGTTTGCCACCTGTAATGTTTACCCGTGAAGAAGCTACCGCATTTTTAACTGCCGAAAAGTTTGTGGAAACGCTTACAGATTCCTCCACCAGCAGCAACTATCGCTCTGCCATGTACAAAGTAAGGGCGGTCTTAAAAAACACGGAAAAGGAACTGCTGGAAGGCATGGACGACAGGATAGAGGTGTTGAAAAGCATGAGCCGTGCACATATTGCGCCCACAGATCATATCCAAACCATACTGCACAGCATATCGCAAAAAAAGTTGCTCACGCTTAACTATTTTGCCCAACATAGCCAGGAACATACCAAGCGCTATGTGGAGCCGGTAGGCATATTTTTTTTATCGGGCTATTGGCATTTAATAGCGTGGTGCAGGTTGCGTAACGCTTACCGTGATTTTAGAATCGATAGGATAAAAAACCTGGTAGTTACCGACGAGTATTTTACCAGCGAACACCCCACCTTAAAGGATTATATAAAGCAAACCGCGCGCGAAAGGCAGATGGAGCGGGTAGTGATCAACGTAAACAAATCCATTCATTCACATCTGGAACATCAGAAATATTATAGCGGTTTTGTATCCGAAAAGGTTGTGGGAGATATCGTCGAGATGACTTTTTTAACAACATCGTTAGAGGGTTTTGCCCGCTGGTGTATGATGTTTGGCGATGATGCTGAGATTATTGAGCCTGACAGCTTAAAAGACAGGATCAGGAATATTGCCGAAGATATTTTAAGAAAAATAGAAAGCCCGGTAACGCTGCTGACATAGGGCTGTCAGTTCCATAACGTTTTTTTGCAAACAGACAGGCATAAAGCCTGTTGTTTATAAAAGCAAAAAAATCATGGAAAAGGTAAGTTTAAAAACCAAGATCGACATAAACGCCCCGGCTTCGGAAGTTTGGGATGCGTTGACCAACCCGGTTATCATCAAACAATATTTTTTTGGAACCGACCTTAAAACCGACTGGAAAGAAGGTAGCCCAATTATTTGGAGCGGTGAGTGGGAAGGTAAAACGTATGAGGATAAGGGTAAGGTACTGGAAGTTGATCCCGGTAGATATGTTAAATACAGCTACTGGAGCAGTATGAGCGGTACCGAGGATAAGCCCGAGAATTATCAGAACGTTAGTTATACCTTGAGCGAAAAGAACGGTATTACCACCTTAGAGTTAGGTCAGGACAATATAAAGGACGAAGCTTCCAAACAACACTCAGAGCAAAACTGGCAGGCGGTGTTTGGCAAAATGAAGGAGTTGGTTGAAGGGCCTTTAGTTAAATAATCTTTGTCATTGCGAGGAACGAAGCAATCGCGAACTATGTATGTCGGCCGTTCTCCTTGCGGTTGCTTCGTACCTCGCAATGACACTTTATTTTAGATACTCTACCTCTCAAACGTCATCCGCAGTCCGGATTCGTCAGTAGCAAAAGCACCATCGCTCCAGGCTAATTTACCCGATACAATGGTATGTGTTATTTGTGATCGGAACGTTGAGCCCTCAAACGGGCTCCATCCGCATTTGTATAAAATATTGTCTTTGTTTACCTGCCAGGGTTTGTTAAGGTCGACTAAAGCCAGATCGGCGTAATAGCCTTCGCGTATAAAACCACGTTTTGCTATTTGAAAGCAAATAGCAACGTTGTGCGCCATTTTCTCGGCTATTTGCTCCAACGTTATTTTACCGTGATGATACAACTCCAGCATTGCAGGCATGGCGTGCTGCACCAACGGTCCGCCGGATGGGGCTTGTAGGTAAGATTGTGCTTTTTCTTCTATGGTATGTGGGGCGTGGTCGGTAGCAATTACATCGATGCGTCCGTCCAATACTGCTTTTAAAATACCGTCGCGGTCCTTAGTAGTTTTTACCGCTGGGTTCCATTTTATCAGGTTGCCTTTGGTCTCATAATCTTCGCTGCTGAACCACAGGTGGTGCACGCATGCTTCGGCGGTAATGCGTTTATCTTTTAATGGCGTGGTATTATCAAATAAATGTGTTTCTTTTTCTGTTGAGATATGCAAAATATGCAACCTCGCATTATGCTTTTTTGCCAACGCCACCGCCATTGACGATGATAAATAACAAGCCTCTTCACTTCGGATTTTTGGATGAAGACGGACAGGGATGTTATCGCCAAATAATTGCTTGTAATGGGCGATATTTTCTTTAATGGTCGCCTCGTCCTCGCAATGCGTGGCTATCAGCATAGGCGATTGAGAGAATAAATTCTCAAGGGTAGTTGGATTATCTACCAGCATATTGCCCGTTGATGAACCCATAAATACTTTTATGCCACACACATTTGCAGCATCCGTACGCAAAACCTCGTCCAGATTATCATTGGATGCGCCCATGAAAAATGAATAGTTGGCTAATGAACGTTGTGCGGCAATATCATATTTATCTTGTAGCAATTGCTGGGTAAGCGTATTGGGTACCGTGTTAGGCATCTCCATAAAGGAGGTAATGCCACCCGCAACAGCCGCACGCGATTCTGTATATATTTCAGCTTTATGGGTAAGTCCCGGTTCACGGAAATGCACCTGATCATCAATAGCGCCGGGGAATAAGTAAAGGCCTTCTGCATTAATGATTTTATCAGCCTGTACATCAATTTGGCTGTCTATCCGTTCAATAAAACCGTCTTTTATAAAA
Source organism: uncultured Mucilaginibacter sp. (assembly GCA_946479225.1). The sequence continues at coordinate 3,631 of CAMLFI010000348.1, forward strand.
ACATCAGCATTAAACTGTTTGCCTTCGTTAACTATGGTAGCTGATTTGATGAGGATGGTAGACATACAGCAAATATAGTTTATGAGGCTGAAAGGTAAAAGGCGAAAGGTAAAAGGTTTGGTAACACTGTAAAAAACTTGAGCTTAGGGGCTCTACGTGATTCTATGACGTTCTAGAGGTGGCTCAGGGTGACTCACATCGCGCTG
>CAMLFI010000349.1 GCA_946479225.1 uncultured Mucilaginibacter sp.
GGTGGGCTCCTTACGCTCCTCAATACAAACATAGCTTGTACTCGTTAAGCAAAAGTTTTACATCATGCGCTGTTGGATTAGCCATTAGCGAAGGACATTTTACCGTTGAAGATAAGGTCACCAAATTCTTCCCGGATCTTCTACCGACACAGGTTAGTGCTAATTTGGCTGCCATGAAGGTAAAGCATCTGCTTACCATGAATACCGGGCATAAAACCGCACCGAACCTAGGTGGAGCTAACTGGGCCAAAACGTTTTTTGACACGCCTGTTGAATTCGAGCCGGGAACTAACTATGTGTACAATACCTCGGCTACATACATGTTATCGGCTATAGTAACAAAAACTACTGGTAAAACCGCGCTGGAGTTTTTAACGCCGCGAATATTTCAACCGTTAAAAATTGAAGGCGCAGATTGGGAGGTTAGTCCGCAAGGCATTAACTCCGGTGGGGTAGGCCTCCGGGTACGTACCGAAGATATTGCCAGTTTTAGCCAATTATATCTTAATAAAGGTAAATGGAACGGTAAGCAATTGATACCTGCCTCCTGGGTAGAAGCATCAAGCAAAAGTTATTGGGATTTTAAAACCAATCCGTTTGGCGGCTCTTCGCCTAAGGAAAAGGACGACTGGCAACAAGGCTATGGCTACCAGTTTTGGCGTACCAAGCATAATGGTTACCGTTCTGACGGTCTTTACGGTCAATTTGGAATAATTTTACCTGACGAAAATTTAGTTGTTGCCATAACTGAAGAAAGCTTCAAAACCCAGCAAACCCTTGACTTTGTTTGGGATATACTTTTGCCGGGGCTTACAAAAGGCAAACTACCGGCTAACAGCGCTGCGCTGGCTACATTAAAAAGTAAGCAGGATGGGTTGAAGGTGAACTTTCCTGCCGGACAGCCTTCGCCGGCATTGGCGGGCACTATTTCAGGCAAAAAGTTTATACTGGACGACAACAGATTAGGTGCAAAAGCAGTAACATTTAATATCAGTAACAATAATTGCGAATTGACAGTGCATTATGACAATGGCGACCGTAAGCTTAATTATGCTTTTGGTAAATGGGAGCTAGCTAGAAACGGTAAGGTGATGTATAAGCAGCTACCTTTCCCGGTGCCCGGACTGCCTGACGTGAGTACGGAAGTTGCGGGGATGGCTACATGGAAGGATGCCAATACACTATATCTGGTTGATCGCCCGGTTGAAACCGTGAACAGTGACTCGCTCACCATTACTTTCGATGGCAGCAGTGTGAAATTAGCACTATTGAATAGTGTAGTTGAAGCAAGAAAACAAAAAGACCCTCGACCTGAACTCACAGGTAAAATAGCATAGTAAGAACTGATTAGCCTTTACAAGGTTAATCAGTTTAAAAATATCAGTCTCAACCGATATCGGATCTTGCTATCAACTAAAAATTTAATTTTGTTGAGACTAGGGTTTGACGCGTCTATTGTGCTCCTATCACTATGAGAAAGCTATACCTTATCACAATATTAATCCCATGGTAATTTTTGATTAATGCGCCAATTAAAAATGGATTTGTGCGAAGTTACGCTAACCCGAATACACAGTGCAATTGAGTGGACGCGAGCCTAACTTTATTGCCTGTATTAGGTAGTAAATGCCTTTATATTCAAAATTTTAGCTATGTATTAAAAAATTAGTTGATGATTATTTTTTCAATTAAAAAATTGTATGTTTGATCAATAACCTGCTTTATGACCAAAAAACCTTTGGCTTTAACTATTTTATTTTTAGTTACAATTTCCCGGTGTGCCCTGGCCCAGCAATTACCTGATAGCACAGCTTATAACGCGGCATTAGCTTACTACACTAGCATTTCCGGAGACCAATCTGTGGTATTTAACGGCTATGAATACGCTGATTTACGTGCCGATAAGGGCAGCGTTTTTTTTATGGACAATAAGTCGTGGACAATGGCAATTATTACCTATGAAGGAAATGTGTATAAAAATATTCCGGTTTTGTATGACAGTTTTAATGATATACTTGTTGCCCGACGACGTGATGGCCAAACAAAATATGTTTTAAGGCCCGAGAAAGTAACTCGTTTTAAATTAGATAACCACAACTTTGCGCGCATTGCTTTTGATGATGTTAAAAACGCCACTAAAGATGGTTATTACGAAGAACTTTATACCGGAAAAAGCAGCGTTATAGCTAAAAGGGATAAAACACGTTCTGAAACTATAAACGTCGGAGAAGGTTATAAAATAGTATTTACGGATGTAAATAAAATTTACATAAAAAAAAATAACATTTATAATCCGGTAAAAACCCGCGGGGATGTGTTGAAATTGTTTAAAGACAAGGCCGATGCTTTAAACAAATATATTAAATCGGGAGCTGTTAGTTTCAGGGATGGTAACGAACAAGCTATAGTAAAACTTGCAACCTATTACGACCAAATCTCGCTATGAAATTATTTTATCTCCTTATCACAAGTTTCTTATTTTTCATAGCGCCATCTTTTGCGCAGGATAGGCTTGTAACTGTTAACTTTCAACAGGCGGGTATTAAGCAGGTGGTAACCGACCTTGAAAGCCAAAGCGATTATTATTTTTATTATGACGCCGCTCAATTTGACAGCCTGCGGGTAACGCTAACTGCGGAGCGAAAACCCATTACCGCTATATTAGACGAGGCGTTTAAAAACACAGCCTATAAATACACTATTACCAATAAGCAGGTCTTTTTAACAAAAGCAAGGGTTATTGACGCGACAATAGTTGACCAATATTTTGCCGGGACTGTGAGCAATGCACCTGTTGCAGTGGGTGTAACTGATCCTGCTAAATTAAACGATGACGCAAAGGAGAAAGCGGTAGAGGCGGTATCTGAAAACAAGATATACACTATAGGTATACCCACAAATACTATTAGGCCCGGCAAAGCTATCGTAGCGGGGTATTTAAAAGACGTTAAATCAGGAGAACCGGTTGTTGGGGCAAGTATTTACATACCATCAACCCAACAGGGGGTAGCAACAGACGCTTTTGGCTTTTATACCGTGACGTTAAATAAAGGCGCTAACACCATGATAATAAAAGGTTTAGGTATGCGCGATACCAAGCGTCAATTATTGGTATATGGAGACGGTAGACTTAATATTGAAATGCAAGAGCAGATTACAACCTTAAAAGAGGTGAAAATATCTGCCGAAAAAGTGGCCAACGTTCGTAGTACAGATATGGGTGTAACCCGTTTAGATATTAAAAGCATAAAACAGGTGCCAACGGTGTTTGGTGAAACTGATGTACTAAGAGTGGTTTTGACCCTGCCAGGTGTACAAAGCGTTGGCGAGGCCAGTACAGGATTTAACGTGCGGGGCGGTGCGGCCGATCAGAACTTGATATTATTTAATGATGCCACTATATATAACCCCGCCCACTTTTTCGGGTTCTTTTCCGCTTTTGACCCCGACCTGGTTAAGGAGGTGGAGCTATATAAAAGCACCATTCCCGAAAAATACGGAGGCCGTTTATCGTCTGTGTTAGAAGTTACTAATCGCGAAGGCAATCGGAAAAAATACACAGGGTCAGCGGCCTTGGGTTTACTTACCAGTCGTTTCTATGTTGAGGGGCCTATCGATACCAATAGAACCTCGTTTATTTTTGGTGGCCGTACAACATATGCCGACTGGCTGCTTAAAAGTCTGAAGCAGCCCTCTTATAAAAATAGCAGCGCTTCTTTTTACGACCTGAACCTTGGGATCAGCCACCAGATAAACGAGAGAAACCAGTTGTATTTATCGGCATATACAAGTAGTGATGGCTTTAAATTAAATGGT
>CAMLFI010000350.1 GCA_946479225.1 uncultured Mucilaginibacter sp.
CTTTAACCTTATTGCCTACTCGTACGCTCGCCGCGTATGACTCAGGGACATTTGCTTTTATTTTAAGACTATTGTCATTTACAATGTTTATCCCTGTAATGCCAGGCCCTGCAACTTGTCCAAGTTTAAGGTCCATAGTTTCAACAGAGCCATTAATAGGCGATTTTATGCTATAAAGCGCCGCTTGTTGTTTTAATGCATCCAATTGCTTTTGCGTGGTTTGCAGGTTGGTTTTCGCTTGTAAAAATTGCACTTCGGTACCTATTTTCTGATCCCAAAGGTTTTTTTGGCGCTGATAAAGCGTGCTCATTAATTCAACCTGGGCCTCTGCCTGCGCCATTTGCTGTAGTAAAACACTTTTATCTAACTGAACAAGTATTTGGCCTTTACTAACGCGTTGCCCCGGTTTTACATAAATAGCTGTGATTGTGCCCTGCGCTTGTGGATAAGCTGTAACATTCTCTTCAGCATCTATTTTACCCTGTACTTCAACATAATTGCTAAAACTGCCGGTTTCAATCTTATACACCGATACATCTAATGTTTTTACAGAATCGGTTGTACCAATCTCTGATTGCAGTTTAGCTATCTTATTGTTTAGTTCAGACTGCTGCTTTTTAAGTTCAGCCAACTCTGTTTTTTTATCTTTAGGCTTTGAGCACGCAGCTAAAAGCAATAATGCGGGTATGTATATAAGTTTTTTCATCGTGTTATTATGTATATTGTGAGTTTAGTTTAATTAAGACGTGCATAAGCTTTATCCAGATCAACTTTACTAATTAAAGCCGTATATAGTGCCTGAATATATTGATTATCGGCATTTTCCACTTCGGTTTGTGCCTGCGTTACCTCGATGCTTGAGCCTACTCCCTGAGCGTATTTTATTCTCGCGACCCTTAAAACCTCTTGCGCCAATTCACGGCTTCGTTTTTGGTTGTTAAGCGACTGTACACTGTTCTCGTAAGCAATGCGTGCCGAATTGGCTTGTAATTTGAATCCGTTTTTAGCGCTCTCAAGATTATTTTGGGCTTTTAAAACGCTTACCTGTGCTTGTTTTACCTGATTGGAACGCTGTCCACCGCTAAAGATAGGAACACTTAATCTTAAGCCGACATAGCTAAAAGTGAAACCTCTGTTATATAAGTTGCTTAACTTATTTTCATAAAACGCCCCAGAATAATTGCCGATTGCGCTAAGCGAGGGTAAAAACTTCGCCTTTTTTTCCAGGAGGTCAAATTCGTTGAGTTTTTTTGCTGTTTCCAATAACTTATATTCTACTCGATTGTGGTAAAAGGCGGTATCCGCAGTTGCGGCAGTTAATTCACTACCTAAGCTTACATCTATCAGTTTATCTTTTAACTCAAGCTCTTCTTCGATAGGCATTCCCATTTGAAACTTTAAAAGCTGGTAGTTTATAATCAGCGATCTTATCAGGTTTTCCCTATTAGTCACAAGGTTATTGTATTGAACAGTTAACCTATCCACATCTATTTTCTCTACAAAGCCCTGTTTATTTTGTTGCACTGTTTGATCAAGTTGCTCTTTTAATTGTTTAATGTTTGCATCAAATAATTTAATTTGCTCATCGCTAACCAACACCTGATAGTAAGCTTTGGTAACATTTGCGTTTGTTTCAACTTTGGTTCGATCTAAATTCCTAACTGACAAGTCTTTGTACGTTTTACTAGCTTTCAATCCAACCAAAAAACTCCCGTCAAAAAGTATTTGAGATGCATCCAAAGCCAATGTACTACTATATTTTAGGGCAAAGCTAAGGGCAACTAATTTACCAGGCTGACCAAAGGGCTCGCCGGGGGCTACCTGTGTGGGTACTTTAAAATAATCCTGAAAGCTAGCAGAACCATTTATCTGCGGCAGGCCGATACCAATGGTTTCTTTAATTTTGTATTCCGCGCTTTTCACATCAAGTGCGGCATTTTTTACCGAGTCCTGATGTTCATAAGCATATTTAATGCAATCGGCCAGCGAGAAGCTGTGCGATGCGGGTGCCTGCTGCGCAAACCCCGTGAGGGCAAGGGCGCAGAAGAACGATGTAATTAATAGGAAATGTTTCATGTATATATATTGTGTGTTGGTTTTCATTTACAAAGTAACAGCGGCTGAATGACAGCCCTATGTCAGTAGTATTTATTCATCATTAATATTTTTGTACTGATTTAACAGCTTATATCCTTTAAGAGTACAAATGCCATAATTAAAATGTTCTAAAAACTGGCTTTGCACTTTCCAGGGGTTAAACTCGGCCAATGGAAAAAGCTTCGTATTAAAGCCCATTTCTACCTGGTTAACCCGCATACGGGCCATTATCTTTACATCAATTTCAGGGCGTATATAGCCTTGGTTGATGCCTTTTATCAATAGTTCTTCAAGTGTGTGTATTATCACATCCGCCTTAAAATTCTGAAATATTTCCCAGGCTCCGGGATGATACTTCTGCATATCATGTATAACGATCGGATTAATGCGCGAAAAAACATCTTCAGAACATTTCATCATGTTGATCATTTCGTCTATCACATTACTTGATTTACTAATAATCTCTTTTATCTGCTGTTCGTCCTCTTGTAATTTTCTTTTAACTAAAGCTATTACCAGCTCATTCTTGTCCTTAAAAAACAAGTAAATGGTTTTTTTTGACATACCAACGTGCTTGGCTATATCATCCATCGTTACGCTCTTGATACCTGCCTTTAAAAACAGGTCCTCGCCGCCTTGTATTATTCTTTCTATTTGACTCATTGAATTAATTGGTCAAAACTATGGAAACATTTTTAGATTTTAAAGTTTCCAAATTGAAATAATTATCCACTTATGTCAACAGCGCGTCAAAAAGCAAATCTCAATTCAAAAATGATTACCTTTGCAGAAAATTTCAGACTACACTAAATGGATCTTACCGCACTTTCAGCTATATCACCTATTGACGGACGTTACCGTAATACAACTGCATCACTAGCCGCTTATTTTTCGGAATACGCCCTAATTAAATACCGTGTATTTGTTGAAATTGAATACTTTATAGCTTTATATCAGCACCCATTACCGCAATTACAAGGTTTAGATAAAAACATGCCCGACAAGTTACGAGGCATTTACCAAAACTTTACAGAAGCTGATGCCCAGAGCATTAAGGATATTGAGAAGATCACTAACCATGATGTTAAAGCGGTTGAATACTTTATCAAACAAAAATTTGATAAGCTTGGTTTACAAGCATATAAAGAGTTTATCCACTTCGGCTTAACGTCTCAGGATATAAATAATACTGCGGTCCCTTATTCATTTAAACTGGCGCTTAACGAAGTTTACTACCCCGCGCTTGATGAATTGATAACCATTCTTAAAAAATACGCCGCCGATTGGGCCAATATACCCATGCTGGCACACACGCACGGTCAACCGGCATCGCCTACCCGTTTGGGTAAAGAGATACAGGTATTTGTTGAGCGGATTGAAAAACAATTGGTACAATTAAAGCAAGTGCCTCACGCCGCTAAATTTGGCGGAGCTACCGGTAATTTTAACGCACACCTTGTTGGCTACCCTGCTATTAACTGGGTTGATTTTGGCAACAACTTTGTAAACGAAACACTGGGGCTTAGCCGCTCGCAGGCTACAACACAGATAGAACATTACGACAATTTTGCGGCGCAATGCGATGCTTTAAAACGCATTAATAATATACTTATAGATCTGGACAGGGATATATGGACCTATATATCCATGAATTACTTTAAGCAAAAAATAAAAGCAGGCGAGATAGGATCATCAGCTATGCC
>CAMLFI010000351.1 GCA_946479225.1 uncultured Mucilaginibacter sp.
CATCGGTGGGTTAAAACTACGCTGCAAATGTAGATAAATAAAGTTTAAGCATTAAATTGCGCCATATTTCACAATACCATGAACAAGATTATAGAAATTATAAAAAAACCACGGATAGGGTTAGCAAATACTATTGAAGGCCTGACTATTGACCAGTTAAACCAGGTGCCAACAGGCTTTAACAATAATATAATTTGGAATATGGGCCATTTGGTAGCTACCCAACAAGTGGTTTGCTACCGCAGAGGAGGCGTTGAACCAATAGTAGACGCCGAGTTTATCAATGCTTATGCGCCCGGTACGCGTCCGGAAAAATTTGTCACAGTTGAGGAGTTGCAACGCATCCGGGAACTGTTTGTTACCACGCTTGAACAATTTGAACTAGACCTGCAAACGGATATGTTTAATAACTATACACCATGGACCACCCGCTATGGCGTTGACATCAATAATATAAGTGATATTGTAAATTTCCTGCCATTTCATGAAGGCTTGCATGTAGGATACATATGGGCGTTAAAAAGAGCCTTGTTAGCCCCCTAACCTCCTAAAGGGGGAACTCAGAAAGCATTCGACGTTATTTTGGCAGAAGGCCTGAGTTAGATTGCAAATCTGTTCTCATACGATAACAATTCATAGCCGTATCTCCTAATTGTGCCATAAGCTTATAATTTACAACTGCACCAACTGCCGCGCCTATTACCGGAAGTAATTGAGCCATTTTAGCCAGATCAATATAATCACGGTATTCCTGCTGAAAGGTGCGCCAGTTAAACTCCTGGACATCATTTGGCAGGCTCTCACTGTATCCCTGCCAATTTTTTATCAGTTTATAAACCTCGTTTCGCTTTTGCTGACTACTAAACGCCAACTGGAAGATATAAAGAATATACAAACGCTCACGGTAATCATCTACATCAAAACCATAAAGCGCAGCAATTTCAAAAAGCAATTTCATTTTCAAGGCCAGCAGGATAGGAAAATCAGCTAATCCCATTAAAAAGCCACCCGCACCTGTAACAGCCCCTTCAACCGAAGCAGTTTTTTGATAAAACTCCACGCGATCTTTGACATTAGCTTCGCGCAGTTGAAAAGAAACATCAGGTTTGGCAGAACCGGTGGTATGCTGCGCACCAAACAATACCCCCTTAACCATTTTCTCAATGATGGTAGTGATGGTGGCATGCATTTTCTCGGGGATGAAATCGTTGATCTTATTTTGCAAACCCTTGGCAATGCGGTCGCCCAACGATGGCTTTTTCTGCATTTTGTGCTGCCAAAACTGTAATTGAATATAGGCTTGTTGCTCGTAGGTCATTTGGTGATTTAACTAACAAATATATTACCAAAAGCTTTTCAGTATTTATGTCGTGCTAACTATTATTGCATTATAATAAAACTACTTAGACTTATCATGAAAAAAATAATATTTATAGCTACCTGTGTCGCGGCATTCTCTTCTTGTAAAAAGAGCGATAGTATACCAGATATCCCGAAAACTATTGACAAGAATCTTGTGATAGAAGTAACCTGCACAATTCCTTGCGGGGTAAAAGTAGATACAACATTATCAAATAAAAGTGTTTACACCTTTTTTGATAAAAAAGAGAATATTACTAGCTATAGAAACTCTTTAGACGCAACTGGAGGTAAGAGCCTTATAAGCGTCATGGTTTATGATTTAAAATTCCCGCCAGATCCAACGTCAGTTAAAACAATTAAAATGACTTATAAAGGGACCATTTTAGTTAACAAAAGCTATGATGCTTATACTACCGATTTTAATTATGGAATTGGTGTACCCAACTTCTGAATGGTAAAACAAAAAGAGCGATAAGTAACCTCATCGCTCTTTTAAATATTACCTTTTTATATTTATACTCCTAACAACAACCTTGCAGGATCCTCCAGCAATTGCTTAACCCTTACCAGGAAGCTTACAGACTCACGACCATCAACAATGCGGTGGTCATATGATAAGGCTAAGTACATCATCGGACGAATGACAACCTGACCGTTCACTGCAACCGGGCGCTCAATGATATTGTGCATACCTAATATAGCAGATTGTGGTGAGTTTATGATTGGTGTTGAAAGCATAGAGCCAAACACACCACCGTTAGTGATAGTAAACGTTCCGCCTGTCATTTCATCTAATGTAAGTTTGCTTTCGCGGGCTTTACCGGCAAGTGTTATAATAGCCTTTTCTATCTCGGCCAGACTCATACTATCCGCATTACGAATAACCGGAACAACCAAACCTTTTGGAGCAGATACAGCGATAGAAATATCAGCAAAATTGCTGTAGATCACTTCTTCGCCTTCAATACGTGCGCCAACAGCCGGCCAATCTTTTAATGCCTCGGTTACCGCTTTGGTAAAGAATGACATGAAGCCTAAACCCACGCCATGTTTCTCTTTAAATTTATCTTTGTACTTGCCACGCATTTCCATAATTGGCTGCATATCCACTTCGTTAAAAGTGGTAAGCATGGCAGTTTCGTTTTTAACAGCAACTAAACGCTTGGCAACTGTTTTACGCAATGGCGACATCTTTTCGCGACGCTCATCACGCGCTCCCGCTTTTGCAGGTGCACCGGTAGGAGCAGGTGCAGCGGCCGGTTTAGCAGCAGGTGAAGGCGCAGCAGCTTGTGCTTGTACAGCATCTTCTTTAGTAATGCGTCCGTTTACTCCGCTTCCGCTAACAGCAGAGGGGTCAATGCCTTTTTCGGCCAATATTTTTCCGGCAGCCGGTGATGGCGTGCCTGATGCGTAGTTTTTATCAGCAATAACCGGTGCGCTTGCAGCAGCAGGGGCCGGTGCAGCGGCGGCTGGTGCAGAAGCCGCAGCGCCGCTTCCTGATATACTTGCCACTTCGGCGCCAATAGTCAACACATCGCCTTCGTTGGCAATGGTGGTTAAAACGCCCGCTTTATCGGCAGTCAATTCAAATGTTGCTTTGTCTGATTCCAGTTCGGCAATAGCTTCATCCATCGCTACTGTCTCGCCGTTCTTTTTCAACCAGCGTGATAATGTAACTTCGGTTATTGACTCGCCAACAGGCGGAACTTTTATTGCAGATGCAGCGCCTCCGGTTGATGCAGGAGCAGCTACAGCAGCCGGTGCGGCATTGGCGTGTGGTACAGGGGCAGCTTCCTTTGCAGGAGCAGCAGCAGCGGGTGCGCCACCATCTTCAATACTGGCAACAGCAGCACCAATGGCTATTACATCGCCAACATTCACTAAAGTTTTTAAAGTGCCCGCTTTTTCAGCAGTTAACTCAAATGTGGCTTTATCTGATTCCAGCTCGGCAATAACTTCATCCATCGCTACCGTGTCGCCATCTTTTTTTATCCAGTTAGCAAGGGTAACTTCTGTGATTGATTCGCCTACCGGCGGAACTTTGATCTCTAGACTCATATATTTCTTTGTTGTAGTTCTATTTAGGTTGTACGTATTACGTTATACGTGCTACGTTTTATTTTTTGCCATTACTACGTATAACGTACAACGTCAAACGTATAACATAACAAACTTATTAATCCGCTCCGGCTATCGCCATTTTTTGCGCAGTTTCTTTAATTACCTTTTTTACTTTTTTTCCTGCCGGTGATTCAAACGCTTTTGAAATAATGTGCAGCTGCTGCGCGGCGTGTTGCTTAGCATATCCTGTTGCCGGGCTACTTGCTTCTAAACGGGCAAGAACATCGTCAAATTTCAAAGCATCTTCCATACGGGATTTGCGCCACAGATATGGCCACGCACCACTATTTTCCGGTTCTTCCTGTACCC
>CAMLFI010000352.1 GCA_946479225.1 uncultured Mucilaginibacter sp.
TCAAATGGTAAACTTTAATATCAGGTGTTAATTCCATTGAAATTTGCGGCGCGAGGCTGCACCAGCCCCTATCAGTCATTACAGCATGTTCAAACGCTAAAAAAGGAGCATCGTCATTAATGCCGTATATTTCAGAAATCTCATCGTTCACTAAAAACTCAGCCGAGCACTCAGAAACATTGTCGTCAATACTCAGCAGTTGGTCGTTTTCCACAATGTCCTCAATAGGCTTATAAGTGCCATTGGCCAGTAAAATGGGGGTACCGTGAATAATGCATCCGCTACTACTGGCACTCCCCCCGGCATCAGTGCAAACATCTGTAGTATTATCTGGCCCATTACCAGATCTTAACCCGTACCTTGAAGGGCCATCGCCTGAGTTTAGCCAGTTAATAACGCCTACCCCATAACTGGTACGCTTCCAATGCTCATCGTAAGTACGCGGAGCCGATGCTGCCGAGCCGCCCTGGCCACCATAAGAGCGTTGCTTCACATAGTTATAATCACTGCCCGTATTGCACATATTGGTAACAGCGGTGTTAACGGTATTCCAACCTTCGTTACCTTGCGAAAAATAATTTTCCACCCCATACAGCCAGTTCAAACCGTTGTAGTTTTTTACTTGCTCCCAAAGCTCAACGTTGGCCGACCATGCCTCGGTAACTCTTTTTAATTGATCGCCATTAGTATCCAGGGCCTTTAAAATTGTTAAAAAAACATACACGGGCACTTTGTATCCCTTTATGAAGGTTTCGGTCATAAAGCCGTTGAAAAAAACCGTATTTGCGGCATTATCCGCTATCATTCTGGCATGAGACGGGCCATCGCTAAACGCCTGTGCAAACCTGTCGGGGTGATCAAGGTAGTCGAGAAGCAAGTTTCTGCCAACATTACCGGTATTGTAATTCATCCAGTAAACCAGAACATTGGAGGATACATTTTGTACGGTTTTGTTAAACCCCCAGGACGTATTGGTTGAAATAGTATACGTAAGGTATTTGATAGCCAATTCATCAAACGCAGCAACCATCTCACTGCTGTTATGCTTACTGTAAGGCTGCACCGCGTCTGCCGCGAAAAAGTTTGATTTGACCTGAGGATTAGCAAACCTGATTGCATTTAGCAGCGCGGTTTGAAAGTAAGACGTAGGAAATTGATTAATTTCTTTCACCTTACCCATAAATGAGTTAAAGTCCATAAGAAAAGTGATAAAGGTTTATGATTTAATTAAAAAAAAGAGGCGCGGAAATTTGCTATATCCACAATGGGGTTGTAAAAGTTAAAGACTACTGCAAACGAGTTTGCCTAAAACTTTATTAAATACCAGGTAGTGCCCCCCCGACACAGGCGAAATTTTGATAACAGTCTTCGGTAAGTAAAATAGAATTTGCTGAAAAAACAGCCAAAATGGCTAAAAAACAGAGCATGGCAGATGATTGGTTTAGGTTCTTTAAACTTAGGAATTTGTTTTTAGAAAAGCAAATGGTTTTGGCAGTAAAAATTGCCCTGCCCGGTCAAGTGTCCACACTTGACTGCAAATAATTTCTATGCCGCTATTGTTGTTCAACGCATCTGCCGTTGTTGTATCTTATAACCAACAACTAAGCGCGGGGAGGGTCCTGCTGTTCCAAATCCGAAAAATCCACTGTTCCAAACTGTTCCAAATCTCCTAAAAAACAGGCAAAAAAGGTCTAAAAAGTGTTCCACGCCAAAATGCATTAGCGCTAGCAGTCAGCAACTTAGTACCGTCAACAGCTTTTACACCCTTTATATTTTTTGGAACACTACAGCAACCCAAAAAAGCCCATCTACACTGCCGAGGTCGCGGTATAAATAAACCATGCATTTAGCAGCACATAGGCGGCCAGCAATACCTGGGCTATAATAAAATCAAACTTTTGCGCCTTGGCGTCCTTGCCCTTTTTAATGAGTATAAGCGAGTAAGCCGTTGCCATTATAACCGTTAAAATAAACAGCAGGGTAAGGCCATGCAGGGTATCAACAAGGGTAAATGTGCTGGAGTCGGGCAGGGATGAGTCAACAATATACTTGTTACCAATAACCGCGAACAGCGCGCCCACGCTTAAACCAAACCGGGAGTCGATACTGTCTTTGTGTATGTAAAAGCACATATAGGCAATTAAAAAGGCCATATACATGCCCAAAAACATCTTCCAGAACAGGCCCGTAGCATTGCGGTTAATGCGTAGCAGCACCTTAAAATTACTGTACTCGGTATGCGGCTTATCAAGCGTTTCATCGCCGAAGCCGGTTTCGTAAACCTTGGTGCTGGTTTTTACGCTAATACTGTCAATGGTCCATCCGCGCAGCGTAAAACGCGGGTCGAAATGCTTGCCCAGGGTATCAGCCGCAAAAACGAGGGATTCCGAGTCGAACTGTGAATTTTCTATAGAGAACCGCAGTTTCTGGCTGTCAAAAGGGAAATTGTCAATCGCCCATGAATCTTTCATAACGCATTGCAGCTTCATCAACAGGTAGATCTGCCCGCCCGTACTGTCAACAGTTGAATACGATTTGACCACTGATTTTGCCTGCGGGACTTCCAGGTTCTCAACAAAGTTAAAGTCCTTGTTTTTGTATTTAAGCCAGAGCCACAGGTTTACCGTGTACTCTTTCTCCTTAAAGTTGATGTCGTGTATACTGGTGATGTAGATGCCGGTTTTAACGGTATCAGGCTTGGCTTCCTGCGCCTTAACGGCAACGGCCGACAGTAAAAATAGAATTGTGTATATAAGTTTTTTCAAGGGCGTATTTTAAACTTTACCAAATTTACTTTTTTAACTGATAGTATTTTGGACAAAATTTTGCTACCTCTACAACAAAACACCTCCTTTAACTGTAAATTTACTACGTATGAGTAAAGTATTTACAATAGCAGACGGTCTTGAAAATTTAGGTGCGTTACGCACCGGCGGACAAGGCTCAGTATACAAAGGAAAACGAACAGGCACTATTTACACAGCTGTAAAGCTTATACCCACCCCCATTCATACTGAGGATCCGCAGGATAAGAACTACCGCAACTTTCAAAACGAGGTGGCCAAGCTGCAAAAGGTGAATGAAAACCCTAACCCGAATGTTGTAAAAATGTTAAGCTACGGGGTTACGGAAAGCGGCTCCTTCCCCTACATAGAAATGGAATACATTGAGGGGCCTGATCTTAGCGAGCTGCTTGCCCCGCCAAATGAGAAGATATTTACCATAAAGGAAGTCCTCAAACTAGCCGATCAGCTGGCCTACGCGCTTGCCCATTGTCATAAGGTCGGCGTTAAGCATGGCGATATAAAAAGCGATAACGTAAAATACAACTCGCACACCGGCAACTATGTACTGCTTGATTTTGGCCTGGCCATTATGAGCGAGGAGCAGCGCCGCACCAGCATCCGCCACGCCGGCGCCGTAGAATTTATGGCCCCTGAGCAGAACGAGGGCAAAATGCTTTTACAAACCGATGTTTACAGTTTCGGCGTTATATTATACGAGCTGCTGGGCGGCCAGGTGCCCTTCCCGTTAAACAACAGCAGCGATACTGCCCGTAACGCGGTAATGGTGGGACATCTTGAAGATAAAATCCCTGATGTAATGGCGCTGCGCAAAGCTAACCTGCCAAAAAACTGGACCAAGGAAAAAAAAGACGACGAGATGCGCGTGCCTGCATGGTTGTTGGAGCTAATCAGTAAATGCTTACAAAAACAACCTGACGACCGGTACCCAAGCGGCGTAGAACTGCATGAGGCCATTGTAAAAGGAAGTGTATCTGTAAGTGTTG
>CAMLFI010000353.1 GCA_946479225.1 uncultured Mucilaginibacter sp.
TAGCTAATTCTCCTGACGAATAAGTCTGTTGCAAAGTGTTGCATGTTTAAACTTTCAATATTCATAATCGTTTGATTACGAGAAATTTGCAAAAACATACTGTTGCAGGTGTTGCAAAGTGTTGCCATATATTTTTGCAACACCTCCAATTCTCAAATCATAGGGAACTAATACACTATTTAACAGCCTCCAACCAGGTTTGTGCCATTAATGCAGCGCCTGCTACTGATGGATGTACACCGTCGCCGGTCCAGTAAATAGGTGGCGCTTGTTTTATAGCTTTGTCGAAGGCCGTTTGGTAAGGCACGAACGGCGCGTTGTATTGATCGGCCATATCGCGGGCCGCCTTACGGAACAGATCAAACGTTGGATACCATTTTTCGTCAACCGCCCTTACTCCCATTACCGCGAAAGGCTCACACAAAATAAATTTCACGTTGGGCAGCGCCGTTTTTGTACGGTCGAGCAGTTTTTTGTAATCGGCAATGTAAGTATCAACAGTGCCTTTATAGCCATTGGTTAGCGTATGCCAAAAATCGTTAACGCCAATATGGATGCTTAGTACTGTTGGTTTAATATCCAGTGCATCCGCATCCCAACGCTCGGCCAACTGGTATACTTTATTACCGCTAATGCCTTTGTTAAATATCTTAAGGTCCTTATCAGGATGGTTCAATAAAAGCTCTCCGGCAGCCATCAGCGCGTAACCGTTACCCAGGTGTGATGCCGCGTTGGGTGTATTGTTGGTTTTGTTACGGCCGGAGTCTGTTATTGAGTCCCCTTGAAAAAGGATGATATCGCCTTTTTCAATGATTACTTTTTTACCCTTGGGACTTGCCGCCATAGCAGCAGACACAATTTGCGGAATGCTGATTGCGGCCAGTGTGCCAATGGAAGCGGTTCTAAGGAAATTGCGGCGATTGCTTGATGAGTTCATAGTTATTGGTTTATAGTATAATTGGTGTCACTAAGATAAATATTTTGCCAAACTAATTGCACCATCAGGCATTAACTATCAACTATGAACCATTATCTATGAACTATAAACCAAACTGCTAACTTTGCGGGCATGTATTCCATTATCAAACCCATCCTTTTTCAATTCGACCCCGAGAACGTCCACTACTTTGTAACCCGCAATCTAAGACGCTTTAACCGTTTCCCGGGCGGAGCAGCTTTGAGCCGGGCATTGTGGGACCTGCGTAATGACCGGTTGGAAAAGGAAGTATTTGGCCTGAAGTTTAAAAACCCGGTAGGCCTTGCTGCAGGATTTGATAAGAATGGTGAGGTGATAACTGAAATGGCCAATCTGGGTTTTGGTTTTGTTGAATTAGGTACAGTAACCCCTTTGCCCCAACCCGGCAACCCTAAACCAAGGATGTTCCGAAGCCCTGCTGATAAAGCCATTATTAACCGGATGGGCTTTAATAATTTGGGAGTTGATGTTTTGGCGTCTCGTATATCAACTTACCGCAAAAATCAGCCTGAAGCACAAAAGGGTTTGATTATTGGCGGCAACATAGGCAAAAATAAAAACACCCCTAACGAAGATGCTGTAAACGACTACATAAAATGTTTTGACCGCCTGTTTGATGTGGTTGATTATTTTGTGGTGAACGTAAGCTCGCCCAACACGCCCGGCCTGCGCGCTTTGCAGGAAAAGGAACCGCTGATGCATATTTTAAATACCCTGCAGCAACGAAATAATAAAAACGGCATAAGCAGACCCATCCTGCTAAAAATCGCTCCTGACCTTACCAATGAGCAACTGGACGATATTGTAGAGATAGTACAGGAAACCAAAATTGCAGGCATTATTGCTACTAACACTACCATTGATAAATCAGGCTTAACTAAAGAGGCTTTAAAAACAGAAGCGGGTGGCTTGAGTGGCGCGCCCTTAACTAAACGCGCTACCGAAGTGATTCGTTACCTGGCTAACAAATCAAACCGATCATTTCCAATTATTGGTGTGGGCGGCATACATTCAGCAAAAGATGCATTGGATAAGATAAAAGCAGGCGCATCATTAGTGCAGCTTTATACCGGCTTTATTTATGAGGGACCGGGGCTGATCAAAAAGATCAATAAGAAGATATTGTCTGAATTATAACTTTTAGGCGGTCTTGATTTAATGTTTGTCGATCTTAAAATTCCTCCATCCTGCCAATCTTAGTCCAAAATAAAAGCACAAAAAAAGCCTTGCCGGTTATTACCAACAAGACTTTATACCATAAATTTCTTTAGAATTATTTTGCAGCAACAGCAGCTAAAACTTCGTTGTTTTTAGCTATCTGGCTTTTAGCAGATTCGTGTGAACGGCTGCCATACTCTAAGTTGGTAGCATTTTTTAAGAACTGAACTTCTAATCTTGAAAAAGTTTTGTTTCTTCTATCTTTTCTTTTTAAACGAGTTACGCCCATGACAATTTTTTTATTTAATGTTTTTAACCTTGAGGTCGGGAGCGGATTCGAACCGCTGTAAAAGGTTTTGCAGACCTCTGCCTAGCCACTCGGCCACCCGACCCTTTTTAAAGGATTGCAAAAATAGTAATTATTTATTGCCCATCAATATTTATTTGCGCTTATTTCTGTTTATTTCCGAACAAAATATGGCCGTGGCAATAGCCACATTTAGCGACTCGGCACCGCCAAAACGTGGTATGGTAACGGCTTTACTAACCAGTTTTATTATTTCCGGGCGCAGGCCATTGCCTTCGTTACCCATAACAATAAACCCTTCTGTGCCAAAATTTGTGGCGTAAATATCCTCGCCATCAAACAATGCGCCGTACACAGGCAGGCCGGCGTTTGGTAACACAGTTGTAAGATCCATATAGTGCAGATTAACGCGAGCCAGCGAACCCATGGTGGCCTGCACTACTTTGGGGTTATAAACGTCTACGGTATCTTCAGAGCAGATAATATTCTCAACACCAAACCAATCTGCAGTGCGAATAATGGTGCCCATATTGCCGGGATCCTGCAGCCCGTCAAGTATTAACGAGAATTTATTTTTAAGTGAAACAGGCTTTAATACAGACCAATTAGGTATTTTAACCACAGCAATTACATCCGCAGGCGTTTTTAAAGAACTTATTTTCTGCTGAATGGTTAATGATATTTCTATCGTGTTTATTTTATGCGATAATTTAAGCAATTTTGGCGCTATTGCCGGCGTATGGTAAATGGTTTCAATGTTATAGGCTGATTGAATAAATTCGTTAACGGATTTTAGGCCCTCAACCAAAAACACACCATGTTCCTTGCGGAATTTTTTATGTTGTAACGATTGTAATAAACTGACCTGAGATTTTGAAAGCATATATTAATAAAACAAAACTTTATCGCTTTACAATATTAGGTATTCTCCTGCTTTTTATAGGCACCGGATGCAGTTTAACCCGAAAGCTCGGACCTAACCAGGCTCTGGTGCGTAAAATCACCATAAAAGGCATGGATAAAGAGTTCTCTGAAGCAGCTGCTAATTACGTTGATAAACAGCAACAGCCGAATAGCGTTGTTAATTTACAACTCTATTACTGGTTCAGTAAAAACGGAAAAAGAAAGATAGGCGAACCGCCATCTATACTGGATAGCAATCTGGTGGAGTTTTCCCGTTTTCAAATGGAAAAATTCATCCAGACTAAAGGTTATCTTAAAGCCACAATAAAGGATAGTATCGTAATAAAAAAAAATAATGCAGAAATTGTATTTATTACCAACCAGGGACCGCAATTAAGGATACGTAAATTAAGCCAAAGTATAACTTATTAAAAAGTACGGTAA
>CAMLFI010000354.1 GCA_946479225.1 uncultured Mucilaginibacter sp.
TAAAATCGTTTTTTAATTCTCAAAAATAATCCCTATACTTGCAATCCGATTTTTAGGGGACTAAAAGTCGCTTTAAGAGCTTAAAATCATGGATTTAATAAAATTTGTCGAAGAGCAAACAGTAACAGTTAACAATCTTCCGTCTTTCAAAGCAGGCGATACTGTAAGCGTACACTATAAAATCAGAGAAGGTAACAAAGAACGTATCCAGGTTTACCAGGGCGTTGTTATCCAACGTAACAGCACAGGCGTTTCTGAAACTTTTACCGTGCGTAAAGTTTCTAACGGTATAGGTGTTGAGCGTATCTTCCCTGCTAACTCACCAAACATTGATAAAGTTGAAGTGAACAGCTTTGGTAAAGTACGTCGCGCTAAATTGTTCTACCTGCGCGAACTTACCGGTAAAGCTGCTCGTATCAAAGCAAAACGCATAGTAAAGTAATTTACTTTATAAAGTATATACAAGCCTTTCTGGATTATCCGGAAAGGCTTTTTTGCGTTTATTGCTTTTTGTACAACCGCTAAAAAAATATGGCAAATAAAAAAAGCTCCCGACTCTTGGCCGAAAGCTTAATTATCCTGAGTGAAATATCGTTAAGCCGGCAGCTCGGCCAATACGGTTGTTCCGCCTTTAACTACTTCGCCTATCTCTACATTAATTTTTGATCCCAAAGGCAAAAACACGTCAACCCTTGATCCAAATTTAATAAAGCCGAACTGTTCACCCTGCTCTACTTTGTCGCCCTCTTTTACATACCAAACAATACGGCGGGCAAGTGCCCCTGCAATTTGCCTGAATAATACTTGCTGGCCTGTTTTAGTTTCGGTAACCACAGTTGTACGTTCGTTCTCTGTTGATGATTTGGGGTGCCATGCTACCAGGTATTTGCCCGGGTGGTATTTAAAATATTTTACCACGCCGCTTATAGGGTTGCGGTTAACGTGCACATTAACCGGCGACATGAATACGGATACCTGTATGCGTTTGTCTTTTAAAAACTCCGGCTCATTGGTCTCTTCAATTACTACCACTTTGCCATCAGCAGGGCAGAGCACCACTTTTTCGTCTTGCGTAATAAGCAGGTTCGGGCTGCGGAAAAACTGAACTATGGTTACAAACAACAGGAACGATAGGATGTAAATGATCCATTTAAACACAGTAGCCTGCGGAAAATAAAATTGAATAGCCGCATTCAAAACAAATATGAAAAGAATGCAAAGTGCCAGTGAAGTGTATCCCTCTTTATGAAAAGTCATTGATATAAATTTTATGCAAAACTAAACATTTGTAACAAAGTATAGGTATGCGTATACAATTGGCGCGGCCATTAGCAGTCCGTCAAACCTGTCAAGCAGTCCGCCGTGCCCCGGTAATATACCTCCCGAGTCCTTTACGTTCAGGCTGCGTTTAAGCATTGATTCCACTAAATCGCCTGCTGTACCCACAATGCTTATAATAAGCGCCATCCCTATTAAATGTTGCAGCGCCAGGTCTGTGTAGTAGTGGTTAAGTATAAATGCCACACCAACGGTGATCAGAATACCACCGATAAAACCTTCCCAGGTTTTTTTTGGAGAGTGGCGCTCAAATAGTTTGGTCCTGCCCATTTTACTGCCCACCAGGTACGCGCCGGTATCATTGGCCCAAAGCATCAGCAGGAACGATAGCGGGATATGAAAGTTAAAAGTTCCGTTTATATAACCCAAGGCATGGAAGATAGAGAAGGGTAGGATAACGTAAATAAGCCCTATATACGTGTAAGCAACATTGGTGAAGGGTTTCTCGGAAGTTTTATAAAGTTCCTGAATAAATATAGCGGCAAGTGTTATCGGTAATAGCATTATCAACTTGCCAAATTCAGGGTCTTTCACAGCCAGCATAAACACTACATAAATAGCGGTTGCATTGAGAAAGCCCGACGTTAAGCTTGGCCCTATACCGCTTTTTTTAAGCAGGCCGTAAAATTCCCACAAGCAAAAGCCGGCCAGCAAAAAGTAAAAAACATCAAAAACGTATTGGCCGGTTAAAACCGAGGCCAGCATCACTATAACAAAGAAGAAGCCGGTAATGGCGCGGGTTTTCATAAAAATTTAATATTGATTAAGGACCATTACCTCAATGGCGCGGCTAAAGTTTTCCTGATGGATATAAACCTCCACGTTGCCAAAGTCGCGATGAGAGGATGCCTGTTTGTTAAGCAAAACGGCGTCTATTTCATTTTCGCACAGCACCTGTTTTACAAGTTCAGATTTATAAAAATCAGAAGAGGTAAAGATCTTTATCCAGTTTTTCTCCATTTTGTGCTTATAGCGCTGTTTTCTCCTTTTTGGCCACGTTATGATACAGGAACAACAAAAATAACACAATTATAAAGCTAAACACATAGGCCGGGTAGTTAAAAATATGGGTACCGTTAGGGTCTACTTTTACTAATTTATGTTGATAAAGGTAAACAGCAATAACCGCGGTACTATTATTTAAAAAGTGGCCCCAAACAGCCGGCCATATGCTGCCGCTCCAGGCAGTAAAATAGCCGAATAACACGCCCAATAGCAAGCGCGGCAAAAAGCCAAAAAACTCCATGTGGAATGCGCTGAACAAGATGCCTGTTATCCAAACGGCGGCATGTACATTGCCCGTCCATTTAAAAAAGATGGTTTGCACGCAGCCCCGGAACATCAGTTCCTCAACAATCGCGGTAAAAAGCCCAACAGCAATTACGTTTGCAATAACGCCAAAAATGGTATCCATTTTTAACAGCACTGTTATTAGTTTTTCGGCTTTATCTTCGCTCTCACGCATCCATTTTTGTACATTGTTCAGATATTCAGGCAGCACCAAATTTTGGTTGATACGACTTAAAAGTTCTATCAGCGGCGATGATACCATCATTACGCAAAAAACAATAACCAGCATTGCCCATGGAAAACTGAACGATGGCTTTAAATATTCCTGCGGTTGTTTTACAACAAACCGGGCGAAAACCAAAGGCGCTATAAGCAATGGTACAGTAGTTCCTATTATTTGTAATACCCATAAAGCGTTAACCGTACCCGGGGCCGACAGGTCTAGTTGGGCGATATTCATGAACATATCCAACCCATAAAATGCTACTACTATGCCTGCGCCAATTAAATTTCCAACCAATATAATACCAATGGTAATGGCTACCAGAACAAGGAACTGCAGTGCCGGTTGCAGGCGGTTAGCGGGGTTAGACGTCATTTAAATCAATTTTTGTATTTTTGCAATGGGTTAAAGATAAGCATGTCTGTACAAATAGGAAATATTGATTTAGGGGAGTTCCCGTTGTTGCTGGCGCCGATGGAGGATGTGAGTGATCCGCCGTTCCGTTACGTTTGCAAGCAGCATGGGGCGGATATGATGTATACCGAGTTTATATCGTCAGAAGGATTGATACGCGATGCCGCCAAAAGCCGCAAAAAGCTGGATATTTTTGAGTACGAGCGCCCTATTGGTATACAGATCTTCGGCAGCGACATTGAGCACATGCGCGAAGCGTCTGAGATCTCAACGCTGGCTAACCCTGATCTGATAGATATTAACTACGGTTGCCCGGTTAAAAACGTGGCCTGCCGCGGCGCAGGAGCAAGTTTACTACAGGATATTGATAAAATGGTAGCCATGACCAAAGCAGTGGTTGAAGGCACTCACTTGCCGGTTACGGTTAAAACCCGCTTAGGTTGGGATGATAATACCAAAAACGTAGAAGAAGTGGCTATGCGTTTGCAGGATGTAGGCATAAAAGCGCTTAC
>CAMLFI010000355.1 GCA_946479225.1 uncultured Mucilaginibacter sp.
AAGACTGCCTGCCGGATGACGATCTCCTTGGCAAAATAAGCTATAAGGCACATCGGATAGATATTACAGTAACCATATTTCAGGTGGCCGCCAACCTGCTGCAAAAAACCTCTTTTAATATTGACAGGTACTACGATGAAGGTTTTGAAAAACTAATTATAAATGAGGTAAAAACAAACGACTTCGATATTATTCAGTTTGAGGGCCTGCTTACCACACTTTACTATGATGCCGCGCGCAAAAACTCGAATGCGAAACTGGTATACCGGGCTCACAACATTGAGAACCAATTATGGGATCGCCTTTCGCAACAAAAAATAGATCCTTTTAAAAGGTCGTACCTAAAACTGCACGCACGGCGCATAAAGAACTATGAGCTTCATCAGCTTAATAAGTTTGATGCCTTGCTGGTGTTTACCAAGGAGGATAAAAACACCCTTGTTAACGACGGCATTAATGTTAAGATACAGGTACTGCCCATAGGTATCAGGCTTGATCAATATTTGGCCGACCACAGCCTTACAGAATTTCCGAGTTTGTTCTTCCTGGGATCGTTGGATTGGCTGCCCAACCGTGAGGGGATGGAATGGTTCCTCGAAAATTTTCATACCGTTATTGCCAACGGCGAACTGATGACCAAACTATATGTTGCAGGCAATGACATCCCCGAGGCGTTTGACGATTATGAGGCGCTCGGAAAAATATTCATTCAGGGCGAGGTAGATAACGCGCTTGAGTTTGTAAACAGCAAGGCCATAATGATAGTGCCGCTTTTAACCAGCGGCGGTATGCCGGTAAAAATAGTGGAGGGGATGGCCATGCAAAAATGTATTATCTCCACATCATTGGGTGCCGAGGGCATTAACTATGTAAATGGCCGCGATATATTGATAGCTGACACGATAGAAGAATTTTATATTGCGATAAAACGCTGCATTAGCGACGAGGAGTATTGCAGGCAGGTAGGCGCTAACGCCCGCAAACTGATAGAGGCAGAATACGATATACACCTGATAACCCAAAAGCTGGTTGATTTTTACGGCGCTTGCCTGCAACCTAAATATAAAGTTTAACCGCCCATTCATCCGATTAAGCTGCTCAATTTTATTACTTTTGCCCTGGTTTAGTTTATTAATATGAAGAACACCGCGTTAACTGATATCCACATAAAATTAGGAGCCAAAATGGTGCCCTTTGCAGGTTACAATATGCCTGTGCAATATGCAGGCATTAATGCCGAGCACGAAACTGTGCGTAAAGCCGTAGGTGTTTTTGATGTGAGTCACATGGGCGAATTCATACTGAAAGGTGAAGGAGCCCTTGACCTGATACAGCGTGTTACAAGTAACGATGCCTCCAAACTGTATGATGGCAAAGTACAATACTCCTGCCTGCCTAATGAGCAGGGCGGCATTGTTGATGACCTGTTGGTTTACCGCATTGATGAGAAGACCTATATGTTGGTAGTAAATGCATCCAACATTGATAAAGATTGGGATTGGATAAGCAAATTTAACACCGGCGGTGTTGATATGAAGAATATCTCAGACCGCACCTCATTATTAGCGGTGCAGGGCCCAAAAGCGGCTGAGGCGTTGCAAAGCCTTACCGATATTGATTTGGGCACGATGGAGTATTACACCTTCAAAAAAGGAAAATTTGCAGGGATTGACAACGTAGTGGTATCCGCAACCGGATATACCGGAGCAGGCGGCTTTGAATTGTATTTTGATAACGTTAATGCAGAACACATCTGGAACGAAGTATTTAAAGCCGGCGAGCCGTTGGGAATAAAGCCGATTGGTTTGGGTGCCAGGGATACTTTACGCCTGGAGATGGGTTTCTGCTTATATGGTAACGATATTGACGACACCACATCGCCACTGGAGGCCGGTTTGGGTTGGGTAACCAAGTTCAGCAAGGAGTTTACTAACTCCAAACAACTGGAGCAGCAAAAACAGGCCGGGGTAGCCAAAAAACTTGTGGGTTTTGAAATGGTGGAACGGGGCATTCCAAGGCATGACTACGAGATAATTGACGCTAAAGGTAATACCATTGGAAGGGTTACATCGGGCACGCAATCGCCATCCTTGCAAAAGGCTATAGGCATGGGTTATGTGCCAATTGCATTCGCTAAAGAAGGCAGCGAGATCTTCATTAAAATAAGAGATAACAAAATTAAAGCAGTAGTAACAAAACCGCCGTTTGCCGCCTAGTTCGGGGAACAATAGTTTATTAAATGGATACACAAACCACCGATACTTCCACCTCAGCGGCACCCAAACTACATGCCTGTCTTACACCTGCGCTTATTCCCCTATATAAAGTAGAGGATTACATTGTAGTTATAATAGATGTATTCAGGGCCACAACGTCGATTTGTTATGGCATTGAAAACGGTGCCGAGGCCATTATTCCGGTATCAAAAGTTGAGGAATGCAGCGCTTATATTGAAAAAGGTTTTGACTATTTACTAGCCGCCGAGCGCGACGGCGAAGTAGTATCGGGATTTGATTTTGGCAACTCGCCATTCTCCTACACCAAAGAAAAAGTAAGCGGTAAAACTGTGGTGCTTACCACTACTAACGGCACGCACGCGCTGCACCTATCACGCAGGGCGAAAAGGATCGTTATCGGCTCGTTTTTAAACCTTACCGCCCTTTGTAACTGGTTAAAGTTGCAGCGAAATAATACCCTTTTGGTTTGCTCCGGCTGGAAAAACAATTTTAACCTGGAAGACACCTTGTTTGCCGGAGCCGTTGTTGAGCAATTAAAAGACCATGGCTTTAGATTAGATGATCCTGCCATTGCTGCTAACGATATGTTTGGCCTTGCTAAGGATGACTTGAATGGTTATCTCAAAAAAACATCGCACAGCGCGCGACTTAAAGCCCTGGGCATTGAAAAAGATATTGAGTTTTGCCTGAATGTTGATGTAACTACCGCCATCCCTGTTCTGGATGGAGAGCGGTTAGTGAAATTGGTGTAGCATAAGTGTAGCAGGCGCTACACTTATGCTACAAATTTACCATCAAGGTTGTAATTTATTGTCCCTGTTTTTCTTCCATCGTTTCATTATAAAAATGAATAAACCAAGAACCAGCCAAAAGGGCCACAATCCAACCAGGCCGAAAAACAAATTCACTATTACTGCCCAACCGCTTAAAAAGGACGCTTTTACCTTATAACCGAAGGATTGACCGTTATCTTTAACAGTTTGTTTGGCGTAGAACGTAATATCAAGAGAACTGTACTCCACCTGTCTCATCATATAATTTAACTGGCCTTGCGTTGACTCTATATCCGTTCTAATTTCAGACAGTTTATTTTCAATTTCTAACAGGTCAGATATCTTATTCCCCCTTTTTAACAAATCCAGATAGCGTTCCTCTAACTTCTTCTTGTTAGCCAGTTGAGCAGAAAGGTCAATGTATTGTGAAGTAACATCCTTTATTCGAATATTTTTTGAGTCGATACTTTCCGCATTTGAGGAAACATCAGCCAGGAATAATTCAAAGTTTTTTGATGGGATCCGTGCGTTTAACGTAAACTCTTTTTGACCGTAATCGCCGCCGTTCGTTTCGTTTTCCTCCGAAACGTACCCACCCAGCTTTTTTAATGAAGCATAAATAACTTTACGGGTAACGTTAACGTCTTCGCTTTTAAACCGTATCTCACCTTCTTTGATGATCTTTTTCTCTACAGCACTTGGTTTACCTGTTTTTGATGCCTGATCGCCGTAATCATCAATCACAGGTAT
>CAMLFI010000356.1 GCA_946479225.1 uncultured Mucilaginibacter sp.
TTTTTACCACGGGCGCCAAAATGAAGCTTTGTATATCCTGTTTTTTTAAAAGCAATAACAGTTCACTATCAGGTTGTTCCTGCAGCATTTTACCTACGTTCGATCCCGCAAAATAAGTTTTCCTATATACAATAATTTGGCACGCTTCGCCGCTTAAAACTGTGTCTGCTTTATCCCCTAAAATAAAACTGTCGAAATTTAAGCCTACCGCAGTATTGTTAAAATAACCCTCGTCAGCATCAAAACGCGTAAAGCCGATTTTCAGGTCAGGTAATTTGAACATAGATCTGAAGGCGCTCTGCAAACTCTCTTTAACTTTGTGCGTCGATTGCCTGCTTAACAGATCTTCCTTTAAACCAGAAAGGGCACTCTCCATGGTTACATCAACCAGATTCATCACAACAAATCCCTTTATTATCCAGTTGTTTGCCGGAAACTTTTTCTTCCAAAGTGTAAGGTCGTCATAATTGTCTATTAAATCGTCTATGTCGGCTTGTGTAAGTTTGGGCGATTGAGCTGTTGGTAATACGTCAAAGAAATCGCCGTCGTACAAAATGCGATAATGTTTTATAAAGCCGTCGGCTGTGGGAATGTCATAAAAAAGTGGCCTGGAAAAGTCAAGATGCACATTATATAGCCTGCTTAAAATAATACAGCAACTTAACACGTAGTATTGATGCTCGTTAAAATCGCGGATATTGATGGCAAAATCAGGACCGGCATCCGTCAAAATATTCTGAAACCGCTGGGTCTGGTTAAATATCAGCGATTGGTATGGCAAACTCACCGCTTTTATTTCATTAAGCGTTAATGCTTCGGGGAACAGATCGGCCAATAATTCCGCAATCAGCGTTTCATTTTCATTGATCTGTTCAATGCTTGTTATTCCGTCGTGTAGCTCTGGATGTTGGTTAACTCTCGCTAACAGATCGGCGGCGTGCGCACTTCGCCAATCCGCGCTATTCGCAGCTGTTGCCTCCAGTTTTTCTGTTATTTTATGGAAAGAGAACTGAAAGCGTAAAGGGTTGTCTGTGAATAGGGTAAGCATGGGTTATATAAAAACAGGGCAATCAATAAGTAAAGCAAGATACATTATTTAAAAAATGTCCGCAATTAACAAGATAAAAAGAAGCAAAACTAAATGACAAACAGATGAATGTTTTTTTAAATAAACACCTGTATATTTGCCTAACACTGTTAGATAATTTAATGCAGTGAATAAAATGGCCAGTAAGGATAGAAAACAACGCTTAAAAGACGACACCCGGAAAAATATTCTGGATGCTGCTATGCGTATTGGAAGAGAAGAGGGATGGCAGGCCTTAAGTATGCGTAAGATAGCCGACATTATAGAATATACGCCGCCGGTTATTTACGAATACTTTGCTAATAAAGAAGCTTTAATGCTTGAGCTGACAAAAAGGGGTTACCTAATGTTAGCGAAAGATACTAAAGCTGCAATGGATAGGCATACATTGCCTGAAAAGCAACTGGAAGACATGTGGCTTGCTTACTGGAATTTTGCGTTTGCCGAAAAAGAGCTTTATCAGCTGATGTTTGGTATCGAGATCAATTGTTGTGTTTGGGATAACCCGTTACCCGAAGCAGAGGTCCCTGCCAATATGATATGGGACGTGATAGGCAAGTTGACCGGGTTGGAAAATCCTCCGGAGGATCTGATCTGCAAGCGCTACTATACATTTTGGTCGGTAGTACACGGGTTGATCTCTATCAACTTAGTACGCCAGGGCGTGCCCGACGGAGTTAACGAGGAAGTTTTAAAAGACGCTATAGCCGGTATTATCAGTACGATAAAGCCAAAGCGCTCTTAATAAATTAATTTAAATTCATCACTTAATACATATGCTTATGAAACACACCCTTAATGCTAACAATTATTTAACACTGTTAAGTAATCTAACTAAGTAATATAAACAATACATTAATCTATCTACCACAACAATAATTAACTAAAATCATGACAACAAATAGTTTTAACTCACCATACGGTTTTAACGATATTAATAAATATTATGTCGTTAATAACTCGGACGAGCCGAGCACCGTATACCTTGATAGCATTCGCAAAGCTGTCGGTACCATTCGTCCCGCAACAAAAACAAATATTATAAAGGTTATCCTGCTCGCTATTGTCGCTATAGCATTAGCCAGTTGCTCTTCACAACCGCAAACAGCAGCGGCACCACCGCAATCATTACCGGTGGCTACCGTAAATACTACAACTGATACCACTTATCAGGAGTATCCTGCAGCCATTGAAGGTGTGGTTAACGTAGAAGTTCGCCCGCAGGTAAGTGGCTCATTAGATAAAGTATTTGTTGATGAAGGCGCATACGTAACCGCAGGTCAGCCGCTGTTCAAAATTAATGACCAGCCGTTCCGTGCTACACTAAATAACGCGCTAGCTAGTCAACATGCTGCGGAGGGCGCTTTAGCTAATGCCCGTTTAGAGATTGAGAAATTTACACCGCTGGTTCAAAATAAAGTTATTGCAGATTACCAGTTAAATGCCGCGAAAGCTGCTTATGATATCGCGAAAGCAAATATTGAACAAGCTAAAGCTAATGTAGCTACTGCGAGAATCAACCTGGGCTATACACTGATAAAAGCACCTGTTAACGGTTACATTGGCCGTCTGTTAAAAAAACAAGGCAGCCTGGTTAGTCCGACTGATATACAAGAACTTACCAAATTATCGGACGTGCATGATGTGCATGTATACTTCTCATTAAGCGAAAAGGATTTTGTGGCATTTAAAGAGCAATATCCGGGCACTACATTAAAGGATAAAATAAAGCATCTGCCCTTGGTAACACTGCTCTTGTCTGATAATTCTGCTTACGCCAAACAAGGTAAGATAGACATGATAGATGGCCAATTTGATAAAACAACCGCTGCCATCACTATTCGCGCCAGCTTTGCTAATCCGGATGGTTTACTGCGCGCTGGTAATACAGGCAAAGTACGCCTTGGGTTGCAGCACAAAGATGCCCTTGTGGTTCCTGAATCGGCAACGATTGAAATGCAGGATAAGGTGTTTGTTTTTGCCGTGGCCGATAGCAATAAGGTAGAGAAACGCCCCATCAGTATAATTGGTAAAAGCGGAGATAATTATCTGGTTAAAGAAGGTGTAAAACCTGGCGATCGTATAGTACTCAGCGGGGTAGACCACTTACAGGAAGGCGCGGTAATAAATCCACAGCAAAAAACCGACAAAGTAGCGGTAAATGTAGCCCACTAAACTATTGTAAAAATAGCTCCATAACGGAGTTAAACAGAACGTTTCATTATCGCTTTTTTAAGCGAATCAGGGAGCGTTTGCTCTAAAAAATCACAACAAAAAATTAAAGTCATGTTCAAAAAATTTATAGAACGGCCCGTACTCTCCACAGTAATCTCCATTTTGCTGGTGATATTGGGTATACTTGGCCTAACCAGATTGCCTTTGCAGCAATTTCCGGATATAGCACCACCGGCGGTGCTGGTAGCAGCAGTTTACCCCGGCGCCAACGCCGAAACGGTATTGCGCTCGGTAGCACCATCACTTGAAGAATCAATAAACGGCGTTGAAAACATGAGCTACATGAGCTCAATTGCCAGTAATGATGGCACACTTGCTATTACAGTTTATTTTAAACAAGGCACTGACCCGGATCAGGCTGCGGTAAATGTGCAGAACAGAGTGGCGCAAGCAACCAGTCAGTTACCTGCGGAGGTTGTTCAGCAAGGTATAACTAC
>CAMLFI010000357.1 GCA_946479225.1 uncultured Mucilaginibacter sp.
AAAATAACGAAAAGGAAAAATGCGTTGTACTTGCTGATGAAAATTAACAGGTTACGCATGGCTGGTGAGATTCAAGATCCAAGAGTCAAGAAACAAGAACCTTAGTGATATACTCTTAATTCTTGTCTCTTGATTCTTGATTCTACTTATTGCATTAAGAACTTAAAATTACCAATATTTTTAAGGGCGGTACCCGTTCCCCTAACTACGGCGCGTAGTGGATCTTCGGCTACGTGTACAGGTAGTTTGGTTTTGGCTGATACGCGCCTGTCCAGTCCGCGAAGCAATGCACCGCCACCTGTTAAATAAATACCGGTTTGATAAATATCGGCAGACAGCTCGGGCGGAGTGATCTCCAATGCTTTTAATATCGCTTCTTCTATTTTTGATATGGATTTATCCAGGCAATGTGCAATCTCAGTATAAGATACCATGATCTGTTTCGGAACACCTGTCATCAGGTCGCGGCCTTGCACGGCAAAATCAGCAGGTGGATCAGAAAGCTCAGGCAATGCCGAACCTACTTCTATCTTAATTTTCTCTGCGGTACGGTCGCCTATCATAATATTATGCTGGCGGCGGATGTATTGTACAATATCAGAGTCGAAGTTGTCACCCGCAACGCGGATTGATTGGTCGCATACAATCCCTGACAACGCGATAACCGCGATCTCGGTAGTACCACCACCAATATCTATTATCATATTACCCATTGGCTCCTCTACGTCAATGCCAATACCCACCGCAGCAGCCATTGGCTCGTGTATCAGGTAAACTTCTTTGGCACCGGCAATCTCCGCAGAGTCGCGCACGGCACGTTTCTCTACCTCGGTTATACCCGATGGGATACAGATAACCATACGCAACGACGGGAAGAACCATCCTTTGCCCTGATTTATCATTTTTATCATACCGCGTATCATGTGCTCAGCAGCGTTAAAGTCGGCTATTACACCATCTTTAAGTGGGCGAACGGTGCGTATATTATCATGGGTTTTGCCTTCCATTTGCATGGCCTGCTTACCTATGGCAATTACTTTATTGGTTGATCTGTCAAAAGCTACTATTGACGGCTCGTCAACAACAACCTTATCATTATGTATGATGAGGGTATTTGCGGTACCCAGATCTATTGCGATTTCTTGCGTGAAAAAATTAAATAAGCTCATTTTATGGTTGCCCCGGATATTTTACAAATTTTATAAATTTAGTGTAATAACTTGATTAAGTTAACTTGTTAGTTAAGTTTTTATTATAAATAATTACTAACTTTTTAACTATTAATTATTTCACTACTCACAAACAATTAATGCTTAAAATGGCGCACTCCAGTAGTAACCATGGCAATATTCTTTTGGTTACACATATCAATAGAGTCCTGATCTTTTATTGATCCGCCTGGTTGTAACACGGCGGTAATGCCTGCTTCGGCGGCCAATTCAACACAATCAGGGAAAGGGAAAAACGCATCTGATGCCATTACAGCACCATTAAGGTCAAAACCAAAACTGTTGGCCTTAATTACCGCCTGCTTTAATGAATCAACCCTTGATGTTTGCCCTACACCGCTTGACATCAACTGGTTGTTTTTAGCAAAAATAATGGTGTTTGATTTGGTATGTTTTACCACTTTGTTGGCAAAGAAAAGGTCCTTCAGCTCCTGAGTTGTTGGTTGCGCGTTGGTTACTACCTTCATTTCGTCTGGCCCCTCAACAGTATTGTCTTTATCCTGCTCGATAACGCCATTCAATAAAGTTTTAAATTGCTTTGCCGGAAGCTCAACCTGTTGCCTAATCAAAATTATACGGTTCTTTTTAGCAGTCAGTATTTGAACAGCCTCATCTGTATAAGCCGGGGCTATCAGTACCTCGTAAAATAGCTTGTCAATCTCTGTTGCCGTTGCAGCGTCAATCTCATCATTAGCAATGATAACGCCACCAAATGCCGATACCGGGTCGCAAGCCAAAGCATCAAGCCAGGCTTCCTTAATAAACTGCCTGCTGGCAATGCCGCATGCGTTTGTATGTTTAAGAATGGCAATGGTTGGCTCGGTGGTAAATTCATCAATAAGGGCTACTGCAGCGTCAACATCAACCAGGTTATTGTATGATAGTTCTTTGCCGTTCAATTTATTAAACATAGCATGCAGATTGCCGTAGAACACACCTTTTTGATGCGGGTTTTCGCCGTAACGTAAAACCTGGCTGGTTAAAATACTCTGTTTAAATACCGGCATAGGATCTTCGCGGTTAAAATACTGGAAGATCGCGGTATCATAATTCGAGGTTATATTAAACGCTTTTTGCGCAAAACGGCGGCGTTGATCAAAAGTGGTTGCTCCGTTTTGGGTTTTAAGCAAACCGTCCAGTTCAACATAGTCGTCCTTTGATGCAATAATAACTACATCCTTAAAGTTTTTTGCAGCTGCGCGGATAAGCGAAATCCCGCCAATATCAATCTTCTCAATAACATCATCATGGCCTGCGCCTGATTCTACTGTTTCTTCAAACGGATATAGATCAACTATTACAAGGTCAATCTCAGGTATCTCATATTGTGCAATTTGTTGCTGGTCGCTCTCTGAGCTTCTGCGCGCTAAAATGCCTCCAAATACCTTAGGATGCAAGGTTTTAACCCGGCCACCTAATATAGATGGGTACGAGGTAAGGTCCTCAACTGCTATCACATCAACGCCTAAACTGCGTATAAAACTTTCGGTTCCGCCGGTTGAGTAAATATTTACACCAAGGCGGTTTAACTCGTTAATAATAGGCTCCAGATTATCTTTATAATAAACTGAAATCAAGGCATTTTTAATGATAACAGGCTGACTCATTTATATGGGAAATTTTGAGCCGCAAAGGTAGTTATTTTAGTTGATTTGTTGTTTTGGCAATGCGTTTTAAATAAAAAAGTCGATGCGATTGTAGCGTAACGCAAAACGCAAGCGTTTAATAGGAAAAACAAACACTTTGTTACTATGAAAAATTTGGTTTATTTCCTATGCCTGACATTCACATTCGTTATTACTTCTTGCAAAAAAAGTAACGTTGGCCCTGATACTGATTTAATTGGTAACTGGAAAGTTGTTTCAAATTATACGTCGAGTGGAGGCCCGGGGGAATGGCATGACGTATCAGCCGATCAAAAAATATATTTAGAGTTTAAGGCCGATGGTACGTTGGCAGGCGACAATCTGGCGAGCAACTATGCGACCTATGTTGTTAAAGATAGCACTACACTTACATTAACTAAGAGAAACAGCAGTGTTATACAAAATTACAGCTATAAAATTGAGGGAAATTTTTTAACGCTAAGTCCGTCCGGGCCTATATTTTGTATTGAGGGATGTGCCACCAAATATATTAAACAATAACTTTAACTCTTCATCTTTTTAAGCAGATTTTCTATCACCCTTGGGAAATGCTGGTGCTCTAATTGCTGACCCTTAAACTTTACCATTTCAAGAGTATCAGATGGATCTATTTTAAAGCGCGATTGATGAATGATCTCGCCCTCATCAAACTCGGTGTTAACAAAATGAATGGTAATACCCGATTCTTCCTCTTTAGCTTCTAATATCGCTTTGTGTACATTATCGCCATACATACCTTTACCGCCATACTTAGGCAGCAATGCTGGGTGCAGGTTAATTATTTTATTGGGGAATGCACCAAGCAATGATGACGGCACCAACCATAAAAACCCCGCTAATACTATCAGGTCAACCTGCAGGGTCTTTAATATTCTTATAACCT
>CAMLFI010000358.1 GCA_946479225.1 uncultured Mucilaginibacter sp.
TGGAGTTCAGACGTGTGCTCTTCCGATCTGTTGGTTGGCGCGATGGTAGCGTTTATGGTACATAAAAAAGCCGTTCAACCATATTAAGATGAGCGCATCAAATGAGGTAAGCTAAAACGTCCTTAATTGCATTCCTGTTTTTTTGTCCATAACCGGGAACCGCAGGATCCTTTGCGAAAGAAAATCAGGTGATCCGGGGTGATCCAAAATGATCCAAAATGATCCAAAAAAGTGTCAAATTTAGCAATTTGCAATTATTTGATAATCAGTTTGTTAAGCACATTTTACAGCTAATTTTACTGACGAATAAGTAATTTCACACTAAAAACACAACATGTTGATATTCAAATTATTGCAAAAATATATTTCGTATTTTTTGCTGAGACGCATATTTTTTGGATCACCCTGTCAGCCTCAAATCTAAGCCACCCAAACCGTCTTAATATTAACAAACTCGTGTATGCCAAACATACCCAGCTCGCGCCCATAGCCAGATTCTTTAATGCCGCCAAAAGGTAACCGCGGGTCTGATTTGACCAGTCCGTTAACAAAGCAAGAGCCGGCCTCTAATTGCGTTGCAGCAATGCGCTCACCCCGTTTAGCGTCTTTAGTGAACACAGCGCCACCCAAACCAAAAACACTATCATTGGCTATGCGGATAGCATCGGCTTCGTCACGAGCGCTTATAATAGCCGCCACCGGGCCAAACAATTCCTCATCATAGGCGGGCATCCCTTTCTTTACATTGGTAAGCACAGTAGGGGGATAGAAGGCGTTCTTACCGGACGGCACCTTACCACCCAAAAGGCATTTGGCCCCTTTAGCGATAGATTGCTCCACCTGCTGATGCAACTCATCCCTTAAATCTACCCGCGCCTGCGGACCGATGTCTGTAGCCGCATCCAGCGGATCGCCTATAACCTTGGCAGCCATCTTCTCAACAAACAAACGCGTAAACACCTTCTCAACAGCTTTTACCACCACAAAGCGCTTGGCGGAAATACAGCTTTGCCCGCCGTTAACCAGGCGGCTGTTAACGCAGATCTCGGTGGCCTTGTCCAGGTCGGCATCTTCCAGTATAATATAGGCATCGCTGCCGCCCAACTCTAACACCGTTTTCTTTATTAACGAGCCGGCCTTCTCTGCCACCTTTTTGCCCGCGTTAGTACTGCCGGTAAGGGTTACGGCTTTTATTAAAGGGTTTGCTATAATGGCATCAACTGCTTTGCTACCTACCAGCAGCGTTCTGAATACGTTGTCAGGGAAGCCCGCCTCCTTTACAATCTCCTCAATAGCCAATGCACATCCCATCACGTTAGATGCATGCTTAAGCACCCCGCAGTTACCCGCAGCCAAAGCAGGGGCCAAAAACCTAAACACCTGCCAGAAAGGGAAGTTCCAGGGCATTACAGCCAACACAACCCCAATAGGTTGAAAGGTTACATAGCTTTTTGATGCGTCGGTTGCTATTGTTTGATCTTTTAAAAAGTCGGTCGCGTTTTTCGCGTAGTACTCGCAGGCCGCGGCGCACTTTTCTATTTCGGCTATGCCTTGCTTTAAAGGCTTACCCATTTCGAGCGCCATCATTTGCGCCAACTCGGCTTTTCTGTTTAGCAATTTTTCGCTTAACATATTAAGGAGTTTGCTTCGCTCAGCGCTATCGCTGTTTTTCCATTGCTGCCAGGCGGTGTCAGTCTGTTTTATAATAGCCTGAACATCACGAGGGCTGTTAGGCTTACGGCGGGCAACAACATTGCCGTTTATAGGATTAATTGATAGTAACATAATGACTAGATGCTGTTTACTGTTTAATAACAAAAAGGCTTTTAGAAACAACAGTACTTATACGCAAAGTTTTGAAAAAGAAGGAAAAAAATGCAAATCGCGCAGAAAACGGGTAAAAGGGAGCAGTTTTCTGCGGCTCGTTAACAAAAAAACCGGGCAACTGTTTTATTAAATAAACGAATTTGTTACATTTTTTTTACTGAATTGGGCATTACAGTGAAATTATAAAATAGCTGTAAATTAATTGTTAAAAAATTACTAAAAGTGACATGGCATATTGCATAATTTCATCGAACGTATAAATTTGTTATACCCCTAAAATATAAGAGATGAAAGCGATTAAACAATTATCAATCGAACAAAAAATGCAAATGGTTATATTAACGATCATTTGTTTTGCGGCCCTTATTAACTATATAAGGATGTAACCCAAAGAATTAACCATGTACCGGATGGGCCGGTACATGGTTTTATATTTAAGCTCTTACTTGCCCGTTACCTCTTATTAGCCATTTATAGCTCGTTAATTCCTGCAAAGCCATAGGCCCCCGTGCGTGAAGTTTTTGTGTACTTATTCCTATCTCGGCCCCTAACCCAAATTGTGCACCGTCTGTAAATGCAGTTGAAGTATTAACATAAACCGCGGCTGCATCAACCCGGTTTAAAAATATCTCCATGTTTTTCTCGTCTTCTGTTATTATCGCCTCGCTGTGTTTTGAGCTGTAGGTAGCAATATGGTCAAGCGCCTGCTGCAAACTGTCTACCGTTTTTATAGCCATCTTCATCGACAGAAACTCCGTTCCGAAATGTTCTATACCAGCCGGATGTAGCAAATCAGAAGGGTAGGTGCTGGTTAAAGCAGCAAAGGAAGGTTCATCAGCAAAAATGGTTACACCGGCCTCGCCCAGCGGCTTGGTCAATTTGGGCAGATCATTTAATCGTGAAGCATGAATAATAGCGCAGTCTAAGGCGTTACACACGCTAACCCTGCGCGTTTTGGAATTAAATATAATGGCGGTTCCTTTTTCAATGTCGGCCGATTCATCAAAGTAAGTGTGTACTATACCTGCACCGGTCTCAATTACCGGCACCTTGCTGTTTTGGCGAACGCTGTTTATTAAACCTTGGCTGCCGCGCGGTATAATAACATCAACATAGCCAACTGCCTGCATTAGTGCTTCAGCAGCTTCGCGTTCCTTAGGCAGTAAAACAGCCACATTCACGTCTATATCGTGTGCTGCCAATACTTTATGCATCACATCGATAATAGCCTGATTGGAGTAGGCTGCATCGCTGCCGCCTTTTAATATGCAGATGTTCCCGGTTTTAAAGCACAAGGCGAAGACGTCAAAAGTTACGTTTGGTCGCGCTTCATATATCACACCCACTACGCCAAGCGGCACACTTATTTTTGATATGTTAAGTTCATTTGGCAGCGTTTTTTCAGAAAGGATATGCCCAAGAGGGTTTTCCAGTTTGGAAACGTTGATTATGTCCTTTGCAATATCAGCGATACGCGCTTCGGTAAGTTTAAGTCTGTCGTAATTTGGGTTGGCCGGATCCATACGGTCCAGATCCTTTTTATTTTCCTCAAGCAGGTGGGCGGTTTGCGCCACTGTTTCTGCGGCAAGAGCTTCTAACACCGAATTAATTTGGACCGCGGTAACGTCAAGGTTGCGCGCCGCTAATTGCGCGCTCTCAAAATATGAAGTATAGCTCATTGTTTTTTATGATTGAAGGTAAAGATAATCATAATGCACTAACGGCTTTTGATTTTTGCGGCCCATGCTTTCCTTGGCTTTATCAGCGCCATATTCTGCAATGCCTAAACCAATCAACTCATTGTTGTCATCTATCAGTTTGATAATTTCACCTTTTTTAAAGTCTGATAAAATATCAGTTATCCCAACCGGTAACAAACTGGTGGCTTTGTTAGATGTAAGCGCTACCC
>CAMLFI010000359.1 GCA_946479225.1 uncultured Mucilaginibacter sp.
CGATAACAGCATTTGTCCGTTCATATAACCGGTGCCTACCATCCCCATTATATTACGGTTGCCGCCTTCAAACTGATATTCGTTGTCGAAAGTATCGGGATACAGAATTACGTTGGTTAAGTTGGGGTATTCCCAGTCGCCAAGCGCAAAAACAGGAATAACGGCGCTTGATGCTACCAATATTTTATCTACGTCTGTTATCTCCAGCCCCACGCCTTCAATGTTAACATATTGCAGAAAACGAGCTACATTACTTTCAAAACGCTTTTTACTCTTTACATCCAGATCACGGTAATAATCAACCTGCGCATCAAGCAGCGGTATCAAATTTTTATCCAAAGCTTGTAGCGGAGCATTGCGGGGGCGGCTTTTACGCCCGAAGATGAACCAAGCCAAAAAAAGCAACAGGGGAATAACGATTGCAAAGTAGTACATAGTCGATGTAATTAAAGCGCCAATTTTAATAGCACAATGCTAACTATTTTTACTGATGAATGTTTTAATCTACTCTCCGGAGGTTACATTCTGCAAAAACCTGTTAACGGCGTAAGTTGACAATTGCCCACCCGGCCCGCGCAAATTAAAATCAAAGCCATGGGTTGCCCAGGGGAGCTTTAACCAATAATGCTTTATACCGTTTTGCTGTAGCTTTAAATTTAAACGGCGACTGTGCTCATACGCTACCAACACATCGTTTTCGCCATGAATGATAAGAGTAGGAGGAGAATTCCTATCTACAAATTCGATGGGGGAGCTGGCAAAATATTCCTTCTGCTGCTTTTCATATGTACCACCCAGGTAGCGCTCCATCACCCCGCGAGAATCCATAACTAGCGGACTGGCCGGAGCTGAATAACCCCAAACCATATCAGCAGGTCCATAAAAATCAATTACTCCTTTAATGCCTGGATCTTTTAAAGTATAGGCAGCCAACAATGCTATTTGCGCACCTGCGGAGCGGCCAAGCAAAACAAAGTTGTTGGTATCGATATTAAGGCTATCGGCGCGAACCCGCAAATAGTTCATGGAATTTTTAACATCTTCAACGGGTAATGGGCTCTGATACTGCGGCGCCATTCGATAATTTATAGCGGCCACATTGTAGCCGGCTTTTGCAAGGTAGCTGTTCAGCTCAGGCAATTGTTTACTATCGCCGCTGCTCCAGGCACCGCCGTGCACAACTACCACACAAGGCCGTTTTCCGCTGGCTCGTGCGGAGTAAAAATCGAGCTTTAAGTTAATGTCCGGATAGTTGATATAAGTTACATCTGTATAAGGAACCTCGGGCTCCGGGGAAAACAATCTGCCAATACTAAAAGGCTTGTCCATTTTACCTGACGAAATTTTACTCAGGCTTGTGTCCATTTCTTTTTGGAGGTTGCCCGCTACGATATAAGATCGAACTATCGGTGATAAAAATAGCAGCAACGAAACAACGCCTATTATTGTACCTGCCAATTGATATTTCTGCACCCAGAAACCAACTATCAATAGCGCCGCCATAATGGTTGCGAAAAACAGCGGAAACTCGGTAACCGCAATGGCGAGCAGCCACAAATAATACATCGGTGCTTTAAATACCGACAAAAGCGATATCAGGAAAAAGACGATGATCAGTACAAGGCGTATCATTTAAAGCTAATCCTTTATCAGTTCAACTTCTGCTACCGGGCTGAACAGATACAGCCGCTTTGTACTTACCTCTGTACACTTGTATCTTTTTCGCACCTTTTCCTCTTTGCGAAAAATTCGTCCATCCTTTAATTTAAAAAGAGCATGCACAGGTATTTTTTCTACAGTGTGCATGGCTTCTTTTGGGGGATCATATTTACGTAGCGCCCGGTAAAGACTAAGATCAGAGCAGCTTGAAGCGGCAGGGTTGTTCAGATAACTTACTATAGCGTGCCTAACATCCGGCGGAAAAATGTCCTTTTCAAAAAAGGGCTGCATCATGCGTTTAAAGTTACTTTTCCACTCCGCGCCATGCGGCTTTGCCTTATGTTTATGCTCATTCCAAGTATGCAAATGCGCAAACTCGTGTACGGTAGTTACCAAAAAAGCGTAGGGGTTAAGGTCGAAGTTTACCGATATACGGTGCCCTTTTCCATCATGCGGCGGGCGATAATCGCCAAACTTGCTGTTGCGGTTACGCGATACTTTAAACTCACACTTAAAGTAATCTATCCAACGGCCTATAAGCGGGGCGGCTTCGGGCGGCAGGTAGCGTTCTAATATTTTTACTTTATCCAATTGTACCTCAGATGGTAAAGATAAGGCTTTGTCCGCATATTTTAAAAACAGTGGCACAGCGTTTGACTTGTATAATATTAAAATATATTATCATGACGAAACGGATATTAATAGTGGACGACAACGAGTTCATGGTAGAGGTAATGACCTATATATTAAACAGTAAGGGGTATGACGTTATTGCCTTATATACCGGCAATGACGTATTTAATACTATTAAAATAGATCACCCTGACCTGGTTATATTAGACCTGGCTTTGCCTGATCTGGATGGGCGTGATATTTGCAAACTGCTTAAATTGAATACTTCTACCAGAGACCTTCCCGTTATTTTATGCTCTGGTGCCGAAGACCTTGACGATGCCCTTAAACTCCCGGGGGCTCCTGATGATGTATTGCATAAGCCATTTGACCTGACCGCCCTGGTACAAAAAGTAGAATATCAGCTGGCGGCGTAATAGCCCATTTTCTTAACTTATTGGATATTTGCAGTTTCCGATGCTTCTTGTTAAGTTTGATATACAATATAACCGCCTAATAACATCTCCGTAATTAACTGATTTATGAAATCCAGGATTAAAACCAGGATCAACCTGATTGTTGCTATTATTTTAGTGTGCATAGTCCACTTAAATACCGGTTGGAACGAATCTGCAATTAAAGCCTATGAGCGAAAAGCATCCGTGCTTAATGGCCGGTACCTTTTTGTAGCCGTGCCGGGAATCCGTGATTACCTGGGCTATGGTGGGCATGGCTTATTAGTTTTTGATATCACTAACGGCCATAAGTTTGTAAAACGCATTTCTACCCAGGGGTTACATCCCAACGGCCTGCCATCAAATGTTAAAGGAATAGCGGCAAGTGTGCCGCTCAACAGCGTATATATAACCACATGGGAATCCTTACAAAGGATAGATATAGGTACGGGTAAATTGGTTTGGGAAAAACTGATACCCGGTGGATGCGACAGGCTGGCTGTATCGCCGGATGGGAAAACCATTTACCTGCCTGCGTTTGAAGGACATACCTGGACAGTTCTGGATGCCAAAACAGGCGATGTAATTAAACAGTTGGATGGTTTCAATAAGTCGCACAATACGGTTTACGGCCTGTCGGGTAAGCGGGTTTACATGTCTGATATAGCGAATACCGTTGTTAAAGTTGCTGATGCGCAAACCAACCAGATCGTATCCCAGATAGGGCCATTCTCTGCACCTGTACGCCCATTTACCATTAACGGAGCTGAAACAACCATCTACGTAAACTGCAATGACCTGCTTGGTTTTGAAGTTGGCGATCTGAAAACCGGGCAACGCACCGCTAAAGTGGTGGTACAAGGCTGGGAAAAAGGTACGGTGAGGCGCCACGGCTGCCCGAGCCACGGAATTGGTTTAACACCCGACGAGAAGGAGATATGGCTATGCGATGGTTTTAATATGCGGTTGCACGTATTTGCCAATAAGCCCCCTTATCAACAATTAACC
>CAMLFI010000360.1 GCA_946479225.1 uncultured Mucilaginibacter sp.
TATGATAAAATTGATGCAGCTAAAATTTAAAGACATGCAAATTAAACCAATAAAAACGGATCAGGATTACGAAGCTGCCATGAAAAGGCTGGAAGCTATTTTTGATGCGCAACCCGGCACTGCTAATGGCGACGAATTAGAGATATTAAGTGTACTTATTGACAATTATGAGCATACAAATTTTCCGATAGACTTGCCCGATCCGATAGAAGCCATAAAATTCCGCATGGAACAAATGAACTATTCAAACAAAGAGCTGGCAGAGGTTATTGGTTTTAAGGGTCGTGTTAGCGAAATACTCAACAAAAAGAGAAAATTGTCTATTAACATGATACGTAGGCTAAATCAATATATGCAAATACCAACCGATGTGTTGGTACAGGAGTATTGATAATTCCTATTTACCACCTAATTCCTCTGCCAAACCAACCAAAAGTCCATCTGCACTACGCAGGTAGCAAAGTTTATACACGTTTTCGTAATTAACTACTTCGCCAACCAATTGGGCACCCTGCTTTGTGAGCCTTGCTACCAACTCATCAAGGTCTTGAACGGTAAACATAGCACGCAGGTAGCCCAGCGCGTTAACCGGTGCCGAGCGGTGATCTTCAATAACCGCAGGAGCAATAAAGCGTGAAATTTCCAGCTTGCTATGTCCATCGGGTGTAACCATCATAGCCACCTCAACATTCTGATTGCCCAGCCCGGTAACCCTACCGGCCCACTCCCCTTCTATGTTGCCCCGCCATTGTAATGCAAGACCTATCTCGGTAAAAAAAGAAATGGCGTTATCCAGGGATTCTACCACGATGCCCATATTGTCCATTCTTAATAATTTGTTTTCTGCCATGGTATTATCTTATTTTAATTACTGCTATAATATTAGTGCAAACCTCTCGCAAATTTAAGTCACTTAATTATTAAATTAGTCATCGCCGAATACGCCGCTATTAAATCTTTAAATAGTACGGGCTTTAATCCCTTTATACATATGAGACGAAACATCTTGATTAATACAGCACTAATTATAACAACTATAGTGTTGACAGTTTATATATTTTTTCATAATCAGAATCGTGTGGATATAGCACCATCAAAAAACGTTCATTTAACCAATAGTAATAAAATAACGATAGCTAACTACAAAGACATTGATTCGGTGAAAACTAAAGCAACTTATTATTTGGATGTGATTAGACAAACCCATCGCAATGGCTCCACATCTGCCGCAAAAGATAATATGGCACTCGGCGGTATAATTATTTGTCAATTAGCTTTATTGTTTTTAAACCTCCGCCCATCCAAGCTGTAAGCATGGACGTAAAATTATTTAAGCGCCTCGCTTAAATGAAAAAACAAAACATCGCCAATTTAAGCGGGACGCTTAAATTGTTAGCATCCATTGAGACACTTGGATGGGCGATGGTCGTTTTAAAAAAACATATCCGCAAAACATGGGTTAAGTAGACATGCGTTGGCATTTTTACTTTTTTATTAGTTTTTTATTGACGGGTTTAGCGGCTATAGGGCAGACGGTGGTGACGGGCCAGGTGGTTGATGCAGCAAGCGGAAAGCCCTTATCGTCGGTATCGGTGAGTTTTGCGGGGAGTACCTTGGGTACGCGGGCAGATTCACTCGGGCGGTTTCGGTTATCCGGGGCGGGGAGTTTTACGCAGGTGGAGTTTTCGTACGTGGGGTATTTACCGGCCCTTAAGACGATAGTGGCAGGGAAGGAAAATAAGTTGCAGGTACTACTGGAACAGGACGTGGCGGAGCTGGCAGGCGTGACAATTAATACGGGCAGACGCGGGCCATACAGGAACAAGGGGAACCCCGCAGTAGAACTGATACAAAAGGTGATAGACCATAAAAAAGAGAACCGGGGCGGGGAATATTTGCAATATGAGCAGTATGATCGAATGGGCCTGTCTTTGTTTAATTTACCGCAAAAGCTGGTAGAGAGTAAGTTTTTTAGTAAATACAAATTTATGCTGGACACCGTGCAGGGGCAAACTTTTTTGCCCGTGTTGCTGGAAGAGAAGCTGTCTGACGTGTACAAAAAAAAACAGGTGCAAAAGGCTTACAAGGGGGTGAATATTTTGCAGTTTATTGATACCGCGGGGGTTAAGCTGTATGTAAACCAGTTTTATGGGCGCGAGATAGATATTTACGAGAATAATGTGTTTATCCTGGCCTACCAGTTTTTAAGCCCAATAGCAGATAATGCGCCAAATTTTTATAAATTTTTTATTGTTGATACTGTTGATAACCAGGTGGAGCTCAGTTTTACACCGCGGACCAAAGGCGATCTGTTGTTTGAGGGCAGACTGAAGGTTAGCCTTGACGGGCGCTACGCGGTAACAGCCTGTGAACTGCGACTGAACCGGAAGATAAACGTGAATTTTGTGCGCAGCTTTGATGTAGTGTTAAATTTTACGCCACAAGTTGATGGGCGTTACCTGCTGACAAAAAGCAAGGTAGAGGCAGATTTTGGATTGACGAAAAAGGGTTGGGGTATATTTGGCGACCGTACGGTGGTGTATCGCAATTTCCGAAATGATTCGGTACAGATAGTAAGACCTGCAACCGGGTTTGATACCTTAAGCAAGGGCCAGGCGCAGGTTTACGCCAAACTGTATAAGCTGGAGCAAATGCCCTCGTACAAACGAACGATATGGGGGCTAACAACGCTGACATCGGGCTACGCCGACACAGGGCCCGTGCAAATTGGGCCATTGGCGCAGTCGCTCTCTTTTAACGCCCAGGAAGGCCTGAAGCCTGAAATTGGATTCAGATCGACACCCAAACTGGACAGTACATTTTATTTTGAAGGATTTGTGTCATATGGCACCAGGGACCACCAGGTGAAACGCAACGCAATTGGCTACCTGTCGTTAAACAAGGTAGCGCCTTATCGTTTTCCGAATGATTACTTTAAAGTG
The DNA here is from genome assembly GCA_946479225.1 of uncultured Mucilaginibacter sp. Next base: position 2,943 of record CAMLFI010000360.1, read on the forward strand.
AGTTACCTGTATGATGTGGATGTGCCCGGGCATACGTTTTCGGTGACCAATAGATCTACCACATTGTCTTCATTTCAAGTTGGGAAAACGGACTACTGGCTCTACAGCCGCATTATCCAATTTGAGTATGTTAAAGACTTTGAAAACCATTTTTCTTATAAAATAGGTTACAAAAACTGGAAACAAGCGCCGGCAAAGGCATTGGTTTTTCAGCAGGCTGATGGCACTACCATCCCCAGCCTTACAACCAGCGAACTTGGCCTGCATTTACGCTATGCCCCGCATGAAGAAATTGTACAAGGCGCCCGCAACCGGCATAGCATCCATAACCCCTATCCTATTTACGACCTGCAGATCAACCGCAGCCTGAGCGGTACTTACAAGTACACCGATATCGGCATAAATATTTATAAACGCTTTTATCTTTCGCAGGCCGGTTTTACCGATGTTACGTTATTGGGTGGCTACGTGTTGGGCCAGGTACCTTTTCCTCTGCTCAATATAAGCCCGGCCAACCAATCGCTGGCCTATAAGCGGGATGCCTATAATGCTATGAATTACCTTGAGTTTGTGAGTGATCATTATGCAGGGCTTAACTTCACCCATACCTTTAACGGTTTCTTCTTAAACAAGATCCCGCTGATAAAGCGCCTTAAATGGCGCGAATTTGTGTCGGCCAAAATTTTATACGGCGGCCTGCGCGCCGAAAACAACCCTGCGCAAAACAAGGATCTATACCGCTTCCCCGGCGCCGTTTACGCCCTGGGCAGCACGCCCTATGT
>CAMLFI010000361.1 GCA_946479225.1 uncultured Mucilaginibacter sp.
CAAAAAATCCGGTTACTTTTGGGTATTCAGGCGCTTGCTGTGCCGCTACTTTGGCGGGCTTAAACATAATTAAGCCAAGAAAGGCGGCGGTGTAAAATAAAAATTTGGGGGTAATGTATTTTAGCATCTTGCGGAATATTGGATTAAAGACTCAAAAATAAAAAACCAGGTGTTGCAAAAATTGTAGGTTTTTAACTATTTGTACGGTTTTTACCTTTTAGATGTTTCTTTATACAACTCAACTTGCTGCCGGCAGCTCAATAACGAAGGTTGTTCCCTTGCGTTCTTCGCTTTCAACTTTAATAGTGCCTTTATGGCTTTCTACAATCTGTTTCACAATGCTAAGACCCAGCCCGGTTGATTGCTCTCCCTTTAAGCCCGGGCGGCCAGCTTTAGAGAAACGATCGAAAATATGCGGCAACAGCTCTGTTGGGATACCCAGGCCATGATCGCGCACTTTTATAGTAACAGTTTCAGCTTCCTGTTGTAAATGCAGCTCAATATTATCTTTCTCTTTTGAAAATTTCAAAGCATTGCTGATCAAATTATCCAAAACGCGTTGAAATTTCTCATTATTGATATCGGCATATACAGGTTTGGCGTTGCTCAAGAGAACAATATTGTTTTTAAGATCTTTCTGTATCTTCCACATATCAATAATGCCCTTCAGCCACTGACACATTTCAGTTTTTTGCAGGTCAATAGAGCTAATGGTTTCGTTTTGGGCGGCCTCCAGCAGGTCTGATATAATACTGCGCGCCTTTACGCAGGAGGCCTTTATCATGCTAACACTATCCTGTGTGTCTTCGTTCAAGTCGTCGTCCAGTTCCATTACCATCGCCAGCGACTCTACTGCTGCTATGGGGTTGCGCAGATCATGCGCCACCATGCCCAGTACCTGGTTTTTAAAAGCTGCGGCTTTTTCAATTTCAATATTCTTGTCGCGGATCTCCAGTATTTGCTGGTAATAACTGGCCTTATAGGAATAAAAATAACGCGATATCAAATAAAATCCCGATAGTAATATAATAGATATCAACTGGTCGTATAACATACTTGTTTCATCAGTATGTGCCAATATTAACAGTGCTGTGAAAACAATTTCAGTAAGTATTATCATAGCTATCACCTCATCAAATTCAAAAACGCACATCATGCTTACAACGCAAAGCGCTATAAGGTAAAGCGTGAGGGCGTTACGCGGATCGGAGGTGGCGATAAAGGCAGAATACATACCCGCCAGGATGATGTAAAATGAAAAGATAAACGAAAACATGATCATGGCCACATTTGCCTTTTTTGTTTTCTTTATCTGCCGGATTAGTAGTTTGCTTGCTACATAAAAAAGCGGAGTTACGCATATGTATAACCAATTGGTAAAATTAAATTCCGGGAAGTTTTGCGCTTTGGTAAGGTTTACCGGCAGCACCATAGTAAGCAGGCGTACTACCGCATTTAAAAAAAAGAAGATCAGGCTGCTGCCACGAATCGATTGCAGGTTTTGCAACGTGTAGTAATTACGGAACGCGGCCCTGTATTTGCCTGATAAGCTTTTAAAAAAAAGGGTATCCAAGTTTGATAGTTAAATTTTAGGTTCTCAAAAATATAAAAAAATTTTCCTCACCTGAAAAAATGGCGCACGTTTTTTGTGTTATTAACGTAAAATTTAGGTTTTAAGTAATATTCATCCTAAAGTGGCGACAAAACGGCGTACAGTTTTAAAAACGGATGCCATTTTTGCTTAACTTATTGTATGGCAAACATTTTGAGCTAAAAGCATCAAATTACTCTGCTATGAACTTTAATAATTTCACCATAAAAGCACAAGAAGCCGTACAAAAGGCATCCGAAATTACTGTTGGCAACCAGCAACAGGCCATTGAAACAGCACATTTGTTAAAAGGCTTATTGCTTGTTGATGAGAATGTTATATCATATCTACTTAAAAAGCTAAACGTAAATCTTAACCGCTTAAACACAACGCTTGACGAGCAGATAGAGTCATTTCCGAAAGTAAGCGGAAGTGACGTTTATTTGTCGTCGGGCGCTAACTCTGCCTTGCAAAAGGCACAATCTTATCTTAAAGAATTTAAGGATGAGTTTGTATCAGTTGAGCATATATTATTGGGTATTCTATCGGTAAGTGATAAAGTAAGCACGGCGCTTAAAGACGCAGGTGTAAACGAAAAGGACCTGAAAAAAGCTATTATCAGCCTGCGTGGCGATAATAAGGTTACTGATCAGAATGCCGAAACTACTTTTAACGCGCTAAATAAATATGCGCGAAATCTGAACGAATACGCAGAGAGCGGCAAGTTAGATCCTGTTATTGGTAGGGACGAGGAGATCCGTCGCACCATTCAGATCTTATCCCGCCGTACCAAGAACAACCCAATTTTAGTGGGTGAGCCGGGTGTAGGTAAAACTGCTATTGCGGAGGGTATTGCATTCAGAATTATTAAAGGCGATGTGCCGGAGAGCCTGAAAAGTAAAACCGTTTACTCGTTGGATATGGGTGCACTTATAGTCGGTGCCAAGTACAAAGGCGAATTTGAAGAGCGCTTGAAGGCGGTTATAAAAGAAGTTACCCAGGCAGATGGCGAGATAGTATTATTTATTGATGAGATACACACACTGGTGGGTGCAGGTGGGGGCGAGGGCGCTATGGACGCGGCCAATATTTTAAAACCCGCCCTTGCACGCGGCGAACTAAGGGCCATTGGCGCAACAACGCTCAATGAGTATCAAAAATATGTTGAGAAGGACAAAGCCCTTGAACGCCGGTTCCAGATGGTGTTGGTGGACGAGCCGGATACGGCCGACGCCATTTCTATATTAAGAGGACTAAAAGAACGCTACGAATCGCACCACAAGGTGCGTATTAAAGATGAGGCCATTATAGCCGCTGTTGAAATGTCCCAGCGTTATATATCTGACAGGTTTTTACCCGATAAGGCGATTGACCTGATGGATGAGGCCGCATCAAAACTGCGCATCGAAATGGATTCTGTACCCGAGGTGGTTGATGAATTGCAACGCCGAATTATGCAGCTGGAAATTGAACGCGAAGCTATAAAACGCGAGAAAGACGAAAAAAGAGTTGCCGAGTTAAGCGAGGAAATAGCCAATCTATCTGCCGAACGCGATTCGTTGCGTGCTAAGTGGCAGGGCGAAAAAGATGTGGTGGATGGCATCAACCTAAAGGTTGAACAGATAGAGAACTATAAGCTGGAAGCCGATCAGGCCGAGCGCGCAGGCGATTATGGCAAGGTAGCTGAGCTACGTTACGGAAAAATCCGCGAAGCGCAGGAAGAAGTGGAGAAGCTGAAGGAAGCTTTACAAGCCAATCAATCAGAGAGCCGCATGCTGAAGGAAGAAGTTACAGCGGATGATATTGCTGGTGTTGTTTCACGTTGGACAGGCATCCCGGTTTCTAAAATGGTCCAGAGCGAACGCGAGAAGCTGCTTAGTCTGGAAGACGAGTTGCACAAACGTGTAGCAGGGCAAGAGGAGGCTATTGAGGCGATAAGCGATGCCATACGCCGCAGTCGTGCCGGTTTGCAGGATAAGAAGAAGCCAATAGGTTCATTCATCTTCCTGGGAACCACGGGTGTGGGTAAAACAGAGTTAGCCAAAGCTTTAGCCGAGTACCTGTTTAACGATGAAGGCGCGATGGTGCGGATTGATATGAGTGAATACCAGGAAC
>CAMLFI010000362.1 GCA_946479225.1 uncultured Mucilaginibacter sp.
CTGATCAATTCCCATTGCCTTTGCGGCCCTGATTATAGCGGGCCATTGCCTGAAATTGAGGCGGTGAATTACAGTGCGGGCTGTTATGCGATAACGCGGGTTAAGCGATTTTAAATGCCGCACACCCTCGCTAAGCTTTTTAAAAGCATTGGGGATATCGCGTATAGCATCATGTAATGGCTCATCACCATCAAGAGAGACGATCAGGTCATCTACCCATTGCAGTAACTGATTCGCATTGTTTTTTATGGATAGACCCGTAGTTAACAGGCTTATTTTAATGCCCTGCTTTTTTAAGATCCGGCAAAGCTCAAAAAAGTTGGGGTTCAGCAGCGCCTCTCCACCCGACATTACCACTTGCTGTGTGCCCAGTTGCTTCAGTGAGAGAAGCAATCCGGTAATATCCTGCTCGGTTAATTGCTTCAGGTTTTTATTGTCTTTCCATATATCGCACATCACACAGCGGCAGTTGCAGGCGCTATGCGGCATCAGTATAACAATAGGCAGCGCCGATATTGTACCGCTTTTTAAAGTGCGGCACCGCCGGTAGGTGTTATATAATGATGATGCCATCATGTTTTGTTTAAAATCCTTGAATCTCAGGCTGGCGATACTTCCAAACCTTTTGCAGCAACTTTATCTCATAGGGGTAATGGTATAAATTAATTTTATAGCGTAGGGCTGATGCCGCTTTTATTGCAGCACGTTTTAGGGCATTTAACCTGATATCGGTTATTGTTGGATAAACGCCATTTAACACCGTTTCAAAATTTCTGATCCTGTCTATCATCTCAGGCGTTAGCCAGGGTGTAAGCGGATTTTTGCGCAGGTCAAAATTTTCCCAAGCGGGGCTTATCCAGTCTTCTAAAGTCTGCGGAAATTTAAACCCGCTTGCCAATACCTGTTTATATAATTCAGAACCCTCGGTTGGTACGGGGCTGTAAGTGTAAATAATGATCTCCGTTTTAGGATTTACCGCCTTAACCTGTTTAATAAAGTCTATCTCAAAATCAATCTGCGCCTGCACTTGCTCAGGTGTTGGTGCGGGTGTACCCAGCACAAAGGAATATTCGGGCACTATATCAAACTTCTTCAGGCGCTCAGCAAATTGGATGATCTGTTCGCCGGTTTGAGTTCCGCCTTTGTCCATTTGTTCTAAAATGGCGTTGTTGCCACTTTCGGCACCAAAAAAAATGATCTTACAACCCGCTCTGCGAATAGCAGCCAACGATTCATCTTTAAACTTGCTCATGGTATCAATACGGGCCATGCCCCACCAGGTCATATTCTCTGGCTCGATCAGCTTTGAAAACTCTACGGCGCGTTTTTCGGAAACAAAGAAATTATTATCGTGAAACTCAATGGCGTCGGCTCCCCATTTGTCCTTAATGTATTTTACATCGGCATAAACATTTTTAGCCGATTTGGCTTTCCACCGCGCTTCGTAAATAGGCACAACCGCGCAGAACGAGCAGGTAAAAGGGCAACCTATGCTGGAGTGGTAAGCAAGGGTTTTCTCTCCCAAATATGTCCTCCCTAAAAACTTTGGTATGGGGTAAAACCGGTTCAGTTTATCATAAGGCAGTGGCGGTAGTGTGTCTTGATCTATCAGGTCCTCTTTAGCGGTTTTAAATATGCGGCCATCTGTGTTTTGATAGATAAGGTTTTTAATAAACTCAAAAGGTTCATTTTTCTCCAAAGCATCTATCAACAAAGGGAACGCGTTATCGCCGGGGCCATTTACTATAAAATCTACATAGCGGGAACACAAAACAGATTCGGGTTGATTAGAAGGGAAATATCCGCCCCAGATCATTTTTGTGTAGGGATATTTTTCTTTTACCGCTTTGGCCGCGATAATGGCCTGCCGCAATTGCGGACCGGGCATTACGGTAAATCCCAGGTATTTAAACTCACCTGTATCAAGGTAGCTTTCTATTTTCTTTAGTGCATCAGCTTCACAATTGCCGTCAACAATAACCCAGTCGTACTTTCCCTCAACCGAGGCAGCAATATTTAATATGGAGTTGGGTATACGATATTTCGCATCAGAGCTTTTAGGATTAAACAATAATATTTTATTCATTTATCATAAAATTAAAGCGGCGGGCCTGGCCCACCGCTTTCCCCTAAAAAATAGCTAAGAGACCCCCTCCTCAGCTACAGTGAATCATAGTACTAGCATTACGCATGGCACATGGCGGTGGTTGCCTGCGGATTAAATAATAGTAGATTGGGCAACCCAAAATGGCTCTGCGGCGTATTTGTTAAAAACGCCATTATGATAACCGCCATCAAAAAAATGATCGAACAAAGAATTTTTCCGGTACAGGAAAAAAATTCGGTTGATGCGTATAATTTGTGGGCCGGGGGCTATGATACACAGTCGGGCAACCTGATGATGGATATGGATGCGGCGATCTTCTCGGAACTGTTAAGCGAAGTGAACATCACCGGTAAACAGATTGCCGATATTGGCTGCGGTACCGGCCGTTACTGGCCCCATTTTTTCAGACAAAAACCGGCAGGCCTAACCGGATTTGATGTTTCGCCGGGAATGTTGGAAAGACTTCAACTTAAATATCCTTCGGCTTGTGTTTACCAGATTAAAGACAACCTGTTTACTGACATTCCGGATGGCTCATACGACGTAATAACATCAACGCTTACCGTTGCCCATATTGAAAACATTGATGAGGCGCTGCAAGCCTGGTGCCGTATGCTGAAAGCTAAAGGCGATATTATTATTACCGATTTCCATCCAAACGCGCTGGCATTTGGCGGTAAACGGACTTTTAAGCACAACAATACCAACATCGCCGTGAAAAACTTTGTCCATTACATAAGCGATCTGGAAGATACCCTGCGCAGCCATGGATTAACGGTAGTTAATAAAATTGAGCGGCAGGTTAACGAAGATGTAAAGCATTATTACGAGGCGAAGAACGCTTTGTCCGTTTATGAGAAATTTAAAAATTCGCGTATTATATACGGCATACATTTAAGGCGCGGTTATGACGCTGGATAATGTAATTACCCCAAACAGCAAAACCCCGGTAACCGTCAACATAAGCATTGCGGATTGTGAGCAGTTACAACTGGACTTTGATGATGCTATACTGTTTCCCGGCCTGATAAATTCGCATGATCATTTAGATTTTAACCTGTTCCCTCAATTTGGCGGCGAGATCTATAATAATTACACCGAGTGGGGAAACCATATCCATAAAAAATACAAAAACGAGATAACCGAAGTATTAAAAGTGCCGCTTGAACTGCGTGTGCAATGGGGATTATTTAAAAATCTTTTATGCGGTGTTACAACGGTAGTAAACCACGGCGCATATTTAAATATTACCGATCCGCTTATCAGCGTATGGCAGCCGCAATGTATTCATTCGGTACAATTTGATAAATTGTGGAAACTCAAATTAAACAATCCCCTGAAAAGAAAACAGCAGGTGGTGGTACATGCCGGCGAGGGTAAAGATGCTTTGGCTCACACAGAAATTGACCAGCTAACCCGATGGAATCTTTGGGGCAAAAAAATGATAGCCGTGCACGGGGTCGCCATGTCCGCAGCGCAGGCAAAAAAAATTGAGGCATTGGTTTGGTGCCCTGAGTCCAACTTTTTTTTGCTGAACAAAACCGCCAGGGTTAATGAGTTAAAGGGGCACACCCAAATACTTTTCGGCACTGATTCTA
>CAMLFI010000363.1 GCA_946479225.1 uncultured Mucilaginibacter sp.
TTGCATTTAACATTAAGGTGCCTAATATTGTACTATGGAAAACAAAGAAATCTCACAACCCATAAAACAGATCATTCAGTTTTGGGAAGGCAACAACCAACAGATCACTCAACTTTTTAATAAATATCCCGACCATGTCTACGCGGGCAAAGTAGCGCTTGGCCGCAACAGCGGTTTATACCTGTTAGCGCATTTGGTGGCCGTGTCTGATGGTTTATTTACCATTTTAGGCTTAGGCGATAAAAAGTTCCCCGAGCTGGAGCCTTTTATCGGCGAAAGCGAGACCAAAATTAACTACCAGGTTGATATTAACGAGCTAAAGGCAAAATGGGACGCCATCAATGCCAAACTAACCGCTGAGTTTGCCACTAAAAACAACGACTGGTGGTTAGACAGGCACATGAGTGTTTCTCCCGAAGATTTTGCAAAAGAGCCGCACCGCAACAAGTTAAACGTATTGCTAAGCCGCGCCAGTCATGAAAATTATCACCGAGGGCAGTTGGTGTTTTTGACTGAGGAGGTGATAAGCCAATAATTTTAGAGATTAATCATAATAAAAAGGCCCGAGATCTATTTGATCCCGAGCCTTTTACCTTTCAGCTTTTACCTTTCAGCTTACTCAAAATATTCCTTCATCCGTTCAAAGAAACTTTTTTCGTTCTTGCCGGGGTTTGGTTTAAAGTTTGGTGAGTTCTGCAATTTCTCTAACAAGGCACGTTCCTCGTTACTAAGCGCCTTAGGCGTCCAAATATTAATGTGGATCAGTTGGTCGCCGCGGTGATAAGAGTTCACCTCGGGGACGCCTTTGCCCTTTAAACGGAGTATTCTGCCGCCTTGTGTTCCGGGATCAATCTTTATCTTAGCTTTTCCGTCTATTGTTGGTATTTCAATACTTGTACCTAAAGCAGCATCAATAAAAGTGATGTGCAGATCATAAATCACATTGCTGCCATCGCGCTTTAAAGTTTCGTGTGGTATCTCTTCAATCAAAATGATCAGGTCGCCCGGTACACCGCCGCGTGGCGCTGCGTTACCTTTGCCGCTCATGCTTAACTGCATGCCTTCGCTCACACCTGCCGGTACGTTTAATGTAATTGTTTCTTCGCCACGTACAACACCATCACCGTGACATACATTACATTTTGAAGTAATAACAGATCCTTCGCCGTTACAGGTAGGGCAGGTGCTGGTAGTTTGCATCTGGCCCAGTATGGTATTGGTTACCCTACGCACCGCGCCCTGGCCGCCGCAGGTTTTACAGGTCTGAAAAGATGATTTATCTTTAGCGCCCGTACCATCGCAAGTATTGCAATGTACCTGTTTGTTTACTTTTATTTTCTTTTCGGTGCCGTTGGCTATTTCTTCTAAACTTAAACGCACTTTTATACGCAGGTTGCTGCCACGTGCTACTCTGCGGCCACCACGTTGTTGTCCGCCGCCACCAAAAAAATCGCCAAACGGACTGCCACCGCCAAAAATATCGCCAAACTGGCTGAATATGTCTTCCATATTCATGCCGCCGCCGCCGTAACCGCCACCACTGGCAGACTGTGCGTTGGCCGCGTGCCCAAACTGGTTATAACGTTGGCGCTTTTCGGGATTACTTAAAACCTCATAAGCTTCGGCAGCTTCCTTAAATTTTTCTTCGGCGGCTTTATCACCTTCGTTTTTATCCGGGTGATATTTAATAGCCATTTTACGATAGGCCTTCTTTATCTCTTCCGCGTCGGCACCCTTTGAAACGCCAAGTATATCGTAATAATCTCTTTTAGACATTTTTAATTATTGATTTATCGAATTACTGAATTATTGAATATTTTATTGGGTCGAGATCAAATCAATAATTCAATCACCCAATAATTCAATAATTAATCTACGCTCCTACAATTACCTTGGCAAAGCGTATAACTTTGTCGTTAAGATAATAACCTTTTTCCATTTCATCAATAACCTTTCCCCTCATATCATCAGTAGGGGCAGGTATATTGGTTATAGCTTCGTGGATGTCGGCATCAAACTCGGTGCCTATTGACTCCATGGGAACAAGGCCCTTCTGAGTAAGCGCATTTTTTAGCTTGTTTTGTATCAGCATAACACCTTCTCTAACCGGTGCTACATCGGTAGCGTTTTCGGTAGCCTTTAAGGCACGTTCAAAATCGTCCAATACCGGTAATAAAGCGGTTATTACATCTTTGCCTTCGGTTTTACGCGCTTCTTCGCGTTCCTTTACGGTACGGCGCCTAAAGTTATCAAACTCGGCAAATAAGCGCAGGTATTTATCGTTGGCTAGTGCCAGTTCTTCTTTCAGAACATCCTCGGCAGATTGTGCATTCTCGTCTGCCTGTTGTTCAGTCTCAACTGCATTATTGTCAACACCCTCTTGGGTAACTTCAGGCGATGCCGGGTTATCTGTCTTCTTTTTCTTCAACATGTCGTTAAAATTCATAGCTAATAGTGCCAAACAAGTACCTTGCCATTAGTTAAAAACCGACAAGGTGACAGGGGTTTTTTGAAGTAGTAGTATTTAGTGGCAGTAGCAATGGGATTATAGCAGTAGCAGGTGTCAGCTATAGGATACTGCCACTGCTACTTAAAATTGCAACTACTAAACCTGCGCCAATTGTACATCCTCCAACACTTTACCCGCTTCGCATTTAATAATGCGCGATGGGAATGTGCGGATAATATGATAATCGTGCGTAGCTATCACTACTGCGGTGCCTGATTGGCTGATCTGTTTTAATAGTAAAACTATTTCTTCGGATGTTTCAGGGTCAAGGTTGCCTGTAGGCTCATCCGCCAAAATAATTTCAGGATCGTTAAGCAATGCACGTGCTATAACAACACGCTGCTGCTCGCCGCCTGATAGCTCGTGCGGCATTTTTTTCAATTTTGAGCGTAGGCCAACTTTTTCCAAAACATCGAGGGTGCGGTCGGTAATTAATTTTGCATCCGTCCAGCCGGTTGCACGCATTACAAATTGCAGGTTTTGCTCAACAGAACGATCAGTCAATAGCTGAAAATCTTGAAAAACTATACCCAATTTACGGCGCAAAAAGGGAATATCTTTTTCGGCCAGTTTAAATAAACTATAGCCACATGCATGGCCGTCGCCGGCTATAAGCGGCAGATCGCCGTATATTACTTTAAGCAAACTGCTTTTGCCTGACCCCGTTTGGCCTATCAACCAAACAAAATCACCTTTGTCAATATGCAGGTTTACTTTAGAGAGTACTTTGTTTTTCTGCTGAAAAATATCAACATTGTTTAACTTGATAATTGATGTTCCTATCATGATGTTTTAGAAATCTAATTTTAAGATCTGCCCGAAAGGCAGCTCCTTTATTACATTCATTATATATTCAGCCTTATGCGTCAACCCCACTTTATCTAATGATTTTTCGGGCCTGTCAACCCTAAAATAAGCCAGCAGCGTAAACTCATCGTCGCGTAGCTGCACATAGTCGGGTATTTTGGCAACGCCTTTTACTTTTATTATATACATTTTGAGCTGAAAGCTGAAAGCATAAAGCTAAAAGCTTTTTTTTGTTTTCAAATTTATCTTTTTTAACTGAAAGCTTTGCCCAAATTTATAACATGCTTTCAGCTTTAGTCTTTTTGCTTTTCGCTTAATCCCACCAAGAATTCCATTGTATCTACACCATCGGCATAATCCCATAGTTG
>CAMLFI010000364.1 GCA_946479225.1 uncultured Mucilaginibacter sp.
GCTTAGTTCGCGCTCTGCTTCTTCGGCCATTGCCGGTAGCGATGCGCTGACAGTTAATGGTATAGAGATAAGTAAGAATTTATTTTTCATGGCTCTGCGCTTATTAGGGGTTCGCTATTTGTATCATGCAGGGGCATATCGCTCATGTATTCCAGATGTTGCTTTTGCATATAAAACAGCATCACAGTAATTACAATAAAGAAGATGAGGAATATGGCCAGTGAGCTGAGCAGGTATACCTGCGCATTTTGTGCTTGCTCTATAAATTGCTTAAACATGTGTTTATTTATTAGCGGTTTTAACTTTTATATCGGTGCCTAAGCGCTGTAGGTAGGCAATAACAGCAACTATCTCTTTGTCGCTTTTTACTTTGATGTTGTTTTTGCCCAGATCATCAGCAATAGCTTTGGCTTGCTTATTCAGATCTGCATTGGCTACCTTTTCAAAGCCGTCAGGATATGGCACACCCAGTTTACGCATGGCATTTATCTTAGCGCCTGTCATTGTTGTATCTAACTTTTGCGTGATGAGCCAATCGTAATTCGGCATAATACTTCCCGGCGACATTAAACGCGGATCCATCATGTGGTTATAATGCCAGGCATTGCCGTATTTTCCGCCTTCTCGGTGCAGATCGGGCCCGGTGCGTTTTGATCCCCATAAGAATGGGTGATCATAAACAAACTCGCCCGCTTTGCTATATTCGCCGTAACGCTCCGTTTCTGACCGGAAAGGCCTTACCGTTTGCGAGTGGCAGTTAACACAACCTTCACGGATATAAATGTCCCTGCCTTCCAGTTCTAAAGGAGTATATGGTTTTACACTTGCGATGGTTGGGATATTAGATGAAATGGTAAGCGTAGGGATAAGTTCAATGGCCGTTCCTATCAAAATAACCACCAGGGCAACCAACATCATTTGAATAGGCTTGCGTTCTAAAAACCGGTGTTTTGTTTCGCCGGCCTCCACGTATAAGGTTTCCAATGGCATAGCTTCGGCGGCTTCATTGCTTACCAACTTGCCCTGCGCCATGGTGCGGAAGAGGTTATAGGCCATAACGATAGTACCTGTAAGGTACATTGCCCCGCCTATTGAACGCATTACATGCATAGGTATAATGCGTATGGTGCTCTCTAAAAAGTTAGGGTATTTCAGCAAACCTTCGGGAGTAAACTCCTTCAACATTAAGCCCTGGGTGAAGCCTGCCCAGTACATAGGCACCGCATAAAATAAAATACCCAAAGTGCCTATCCAAAAATGGAACGAAGCCATTTTTTTGGAGTACAGTTGTGTGCCGTACATGCGTGGGATCAACCAGTATAATATGGCAAAAGTTAAAAAGCCGTTCCAGCCTAAGGCGCCAACGTGTACGTGGGCTACAATCCAATCGGTAAAGTGGCCTATGGCATTTATTTGTTTAAGCGAAAGCAGTGGGCCTTCAAACGTTGCCATACCGTAGGCGGTAAGACCCACTACCATAAATTTCAGAATAACGTCGTCGCGTACTTTATCCCAGGCGCCACGCAGGGTGAGCAAACCGTTGATCATACCGCCCCAGCTTGGTGCTATCAGCATGATAGAAAACACCACACCTAATGATTGTGCCCAACTGGGCAGCGTGGTATACAATAAATGGTGCGGCCCGGCCCATATGTAAATAAATATTAACGACCAAAAGTGAAGGATGCTTAGTTTATAAGAATATACCGGCCGGTTAGCCATTTTGGGCAGAAAGTAATACATCATGCCCAGGTAAGGCGTTGTAAGGAAAAACGCTACTGCGTTGTGCCCGTACCACCATTGCACCAAAGCGTCCTGCACTCCGGCAAATAAATAATAGCTTTTAAAAGCTGATATGGGCAACTGCAAAGAATTAACAATATGCAAGACCGCTATGGTAACAAAAGTGGCAATGTAGAACCAGATAGCGACGTACAAATGGCGTTCGCGGCGTTTAAATATGGTACCGAACATGTTGATACCGAATACTACCCATATCAGCGTAATGGCAATATCAATGGGCCATTCCAGCTCGGCGTATTCATGCGAGGTGGTAAGGCCCAACGGCAATGTTATAACTGCCGACAGAATAATAAGCTGCCATCCCCAAAAATGGATCTTACTTAAAAAGTCGCTGAACATGCGCGCTTTTAGCAGGCGTTGTAACGAGTAATAAACGCCCATAAAAATGGCGTTGCCCACAAAAGCGAAGATGACCGCGTTGGTATGCAGCGGGCGGATACGGCCAAAAGTTGTATACTGGTTGCCCATGTTCATGTCGGGCTTAAACAGTTGCATAGCCGCCAAAAGGCCCACCATCATACCGATGATGCCCCACACAATAGTGGCTATACCAAAATTCCGGACGATCTTATTATCGTAGTAAAATTTTTCGGGTTGCATATTAAATTAATTGGGATGTTTTAATGCTGTAAAATTATTTTGAAGCGGCTAGGTACGGAATGACCACCGTTGCGATGAAATATGATGTAGGTCATTTTTCCGGCGCATCGGCAGGTTTATCGTCTAATAATATCCGTACCGATGGCGTATACATATCATCATGTTGACCATCGTGCTGCGCCCAGAAAAAAGCGCCCAGAAATATCAGGGCCAGCAGTACGCTGCACCCTATCAGAAAGTAAATTATGCTCACAGTAATTTGCGTTTTTTTGCCGCCAGATGCGTGGCCAGGCTGGTGAACGATATAATAGTAACCGTGCTTAACGGCATTAAAATGGCGGCTATAACAGGCGATAGTTTGCCCGTAACCGCGAAGTTTAAACCCACAAGGTTATATAGTAGAGATATGACGAATGAACCATAAACAACGTGCAGCGCGTCTCTTGAGAACTTTAAAAAGGCCGGTAGCTTAGCCAATGATCGCCCATCGAGTATGGCATCGCTTCCGGGTGAAAAATTGTTAACGTTATCTGTTACGGCTATGCCAGCGTCGCTTTGCTTCAGCGCACCTGCATCATTAAGACCATCGCCCAGCATCATAACTTTATTGCCCTGTTGTTGCAGATCACTGATAAAGTCCAATTTGGCTTGTGGCGATTGCTCAAAATGCATCGCGCCATCATCGCCAAAAACTGATGAAAGGTTGCTGCGCTCATGGTTATGATCGCCGGAAAGCAAATAAAGCTTATAATCAGACCTTAGCTTCCGCATTTCATATACCCCTTGCCGGTATTGATGCTTTATGGTAAAATAGCCCTGGTATTTGTTGTCTATCATGATATGGACCAAACTGCCGTTGTCGCTTACCATGTCGGCACCATTTAACACAAACTTAGCGTTGCCCAGCCTAACGGTTTTACCGTTAACCTCACCAATGATACCTTTGCCTGTTATTTCTTCGTAGTTGGTAACGCAAATATCCCGATGGGCCGCTCCAAGGTATTGGCAAACCAACTGGCTTAAGGGATGCGATGAGTTGGCGCACACCGCGCTTACCGCATCCTTTTCTTCAGGGGATAACTCGCCAACCAAATCAACGTTGCTGCCGCCTGCTATGCTTATAGTGCCCGTTTTGTCAAATACAATGGCATCAATGGCGGCTATCTGCTCTACTACTGCCGCGTTTTTTAGATAGAAGAAATTCCTGTCAAATATTCCCAGCGCTGCCGACATGGTAAAGGGCGTGCTCAACGCCAAAGCACAAGGGCAGGCAATTA
>CAMLFI010000365.1 GCA_946479225.1 uncultured Mucilaginibacter sp.
AGCTTTCCATTGCTTATATCAATTTGTTGAGATGATTTTTCGATACATCGCCTCGTATCGATCCAATAAAACCGCATCACTGAAATGAGACCGTATTAAAGCTGGTGCATTTTTTTGTATTATATCGCGTTTGGTTTTGTCTTCGGTTGCCGCTTCTATCGTGTTTTTTAATGATATTTCATCCAGATCAAATGTCCAACCCAGGTTTTCCCTGCTAACATAGTCTGCCAGACCCACATACTTACTTAACAGCACCGGTGTGCCCATGCTAAGGCTTTCTATAACTACATTGCCAAAGTTTTCATTATGTGATGGCAGTATAAAAAGATCGTGCCGCTGATAAATCTCAAACTTGTCAGCCTGTCTGAAACCGAGCCAGGAAATGTGCTGATCAATTTTTTTTGCTATCGCAATTTGTTTTAAACTTTCTATGTATTCCTCATCCCCATTACCCGCAATACTAAGCGTCCACGAAACGTTTACTAAAGCAAGTGCGTTTATCAGTATGTTTAAACCTTTCTTTTCATCAATGCGAGACAGAAAAAGCAATTTAATATGATCAGAGCTAATACTTTTGGTTGTCGGGTTAAAAGAGGGTAAATTGATAAAGTTACCGATATTGAAAATTTGTTTAGGTTTTATAAGCTCGGTCAGCTCTTGCATTTCGCTGTCAGATGTGGTATGTATAGCGCACTTTTTTAATAGATTTCTTCCAATTGTTTGATGAAATGATTGTTTAATAAAACCACTTTTATGTGCGAAAGAGTATTTACTAAGTGTTCCGCGCGGCGACACCACAACCTTAGCACCTTTTGCCAGCGCTATGATGCAGGAAAGCACAGACACAAGGTTCCACCATGCATGAATATGAACAACATCAAACGACGTAGTATTTTTGCGAAGCGCAGATAATAGGTTGGGCGAGAAATGAATGTGGCCTTTAACTATACGTGTAAAGTAAATAACGTTTACGCTATCAACTATAATAGCACTATCGGCTGTAATCGGTAATTCTTCAGTCCCGTTAGCGGTAGTGGTATAAACACAAACCGGATGCCCCGCTTTTACCAGTTGCTCAGACAACGCGGATACCGACATAGTTGGCCCGCCATATATATAAGCCGGTTTATAAGACGCGTTTATCTGTAAAATTTTCAAATTTCCTTTAATATTTTGAGCGACCGAAATATTTTAAATAGTATGAGCATAGTTATGTAGCTCCAGAAAACCGAGTTGATAAGAAATTCAAAACTTAAACCCCGCCACAATATTTGAAACATCCCCGAAAAAATAAGGGCGGTTCCTAATATATAACCCCCGAAAAGTTTTTCGGCGTTTTGAGAGATTACCTGGCAAGCGGCTCCATATAAAAAAAGGAAAAAAAACACCCCTAAGCCGCCAAATGACAAATAAGCGTCTACTATGAATGCCGGTTTCGCAGAAACCGAAGAACCACGGTAAATTACGTTAGCATTATATACGCGTTCCATAACCAACTGTTCTGTAACTGGTTTCGATGGCCATAAAACGCGTGGAACCAACACTATAGCAGATTGTTCTAATAACTTAAACCCGTAAAAGGGTACTGGTTCAGGTGTTGATTTTAAAAAGCCGGTAAACATGTCTATTTCACTGAGGCGGTAAACATAAAACGACCAGTTGCTGTTATCTGCATCATCATCACCGGTTAGTGCAGCATCTAAAGCGCGTTGTGTAGCTTCATCAGCTGATGTATCACCACTCCATGAATTTTCGCGGAAAACCCGGTTGTAGGTAGGGAGCAATAGAAATACAGCAAATAGAACCGGCACAAGGGTAAAAGTTACCACCCTCTTGTAGTTAGGATACAGAAAAATGCCTAGAATTAATATACTTAAAATAATAGGTTCTTTAAACCCCGAAATAAGGGCCTGATAAAAATTAAAAAAGTAAAGTATAGCGCATACCCACGTATTGGCTGCTTTACGCTGAGGTATGGCAAAAGCCAACGCCATGGTACATGCAATAAAGCTTAATGAGCGGAGCTGATTATAAAACTGCGCCAAACCGCTTATCATTAAAAATAAGGTTGATACGCATAAGCTAACAATAGCAACTATAAAAAGCAGATTGGTAATTTTGCCTTTCTCAACGTAGTATTTGTGTTGAATAGGATACCTCATAAATACCAAAATACCTGTTACGTAAGCGGCGTGGCCTAAGCAATAATAGCGTTGGCATTGTGCTGTTAACGCTAGTTGTCGCTGGTCAACCAGAAAAAAACTGCCCGGCGCTATAAAATTATTATAACCTAATACGTTTAAAAAATAGAATATGGAAGTGGTACACATGTACCCTGCAAAAATAATATGCACCAAAAAAAGCGGGCGCATCAATTGCTCTGCAATACTTCTATCGTTTGGTAAGTCTCTTAGTTTTCCGCTGAGTGTGATATAAAAGATAAAAAATGAGCCCAACCACGCTATAGAATAGGATAGTATGGGCGAAAAATCCAGCATAATTGAAAGCAGCCATGGCACATAAAGCAATGCATAAAGTTCTAATGGTTTGTTGCCCCTCACTGGTGTAAATTAGTTATTGTTTAAGTTTGGTAAACAAAATAAGTTCCCCCCGATTAACTCCGCCGCGTTATTCCTCAACTCAGCGCCCACATCGCTTATTTGGTAAATAGCGTAGCCCAATCTGGTCAAAAAATCAAAACAATCAGCAATACTCTGCCCGGTACTTTGCCAGTAATTGCTGTCGTATTCAAAAATAATACGGGGGCGGTGCTTTTGAAGTGTTGCCTTTAAGCCCCGTAAAACATTATATTCAAACCCTTCAACGTCTATTTTAATTAATGCGAGTTTTTCAAGTTGTTGTATTTCGGGTAACTCGTCGGCTATTTTTATAATAACTTTTTGTGTATCAGTACCGGTTGGCTCATTCTTCAAACTAAATGTACCTTGGTTCCAGGTTTTTTTATCCAGCTCAAAACTCATTTCGCCGCTTTCGTCTGATAGGGCTACTTCAAACAACGTCACATTTGATGCCTTATTCAAAGCTATATTCTTTTTGAATTTCTCCTGAATATGATGTAAAGGTTCAAACGCATAAACCTTCCCTTCTGATCCTATACATGCAGACATACGTAAGCTTTGCAAACCTATATTGCCTCCAATGTCCAATGCATTATCACCTTCTTTCAGCGACATTTTTATCAATTTCCCAATCTCATCCTCATACGTACCAGTGCTCAGAATGGTCCATTCAATATAATTATCTGCTGTGGTATATACAGCAATATCTTCACTATTTAACCAGACAATGCCATCTTTTAAAGCCGATTTAAGTTGGGGTGACGGTCCAAACCAACCCGCCAATCTTTCTTTTCCCGGCAGGTTCCAGTTCCTGATGAAGTTTAATTTTATACGGTCAGAACGTTTCATTTAGTTGTTTTTTAATTACTAAAGCAATTTGTTCAAAATTCCATGGGGCAATAATAGTTTGTGATTGGCGGCCATATTTTGATAACAGGTCCTTGCTTGCTGTAAGTTTAGTTAATGCCCGCAACAAATCATCGGCGTTGTCACTTTCAAATATATCTCCATTTTCATCGGGTTTAACCAGGTCAATGGCACATCCTACTTTATTGGATACTAATATGGCTTTGCCACATGCCATGGCCTCAT
>CAMLFI010000366.1 GCA_946479225.1 uncultured Mucilaginibacter sp.
CGAATTCTCAAAAAAGATATTAGAAGTCAATAACTTAAAGCCGCCGTATTTGCTGGTTACATCAGCCTTTCATATGCGCAGAGCGGTAATGATATTCAAAAAAAGAGGTATGGATGTGGTGCCCTACTCATCCAGTTATCTCACTAATAACAGCCAATTAAAGTTTACCGACCTTTTTCCGCAAGCCGATATCCTATCCCATTGGGAATTGTATTTTAAAGAGGTAGTGGGATACGTAATAAACTACTTTTCTGCTTAACAATACCTCGCGGTTATTAACCTGAAATGTGTGGTTAACATTCTGGTTTAGGCCTTCCTTGTCCTTTCGCCTCTACCATTTCGAGTGTTTTTGCCGTGGTATTAGAGGTTTTTTATATGATTTTTTTAAAAATGGCGTTTCAATAAAACATTTTCTCCTGAAAAACATTATTTACGCTTATGAATACAACGTTGCACCGGGTTCGGTCAATCGATGCATTTCGTGCGGTTACCATGTTCCTGATGATATTTGTGAATGATATCGACGGAATGCCCAATACTCCACAATGGATACAACACGCCCATGAAAGCGCTGATGCCCTTGGGCTTGCCGATACAATATTCCCGGCTTTTTTATTTATTGTAGGGCTTTCTATCCCATTTGCTTTTCAAAACAGATTAAAGCAAGGTTATTACCGTATTCCTTGGCGCATTATCACCCGTTCGGCAGCCATGATATTTATAGGGGTTTTCTTTACCAATGTAGAAACCTACAACGAAGAAGCCGCGCTATTACCTCGCCCCGTGTGGGAAAGCATGGGTACTTTAAGTATATTTTTTATTTTTTTAGATTATGATGAAACGAAACCCGCATGGCGCAGGTTTACTCTACGGGGAATAGGGCTGTTGTTATTGATTATCCTATCATGGGCTTATAAAAGCACCGACCCTGCCCATCCCTGGCTGCATTTTTCATGGTGGGGAATATTAGGGCTGATAGGTTGGGCCTACCTGGTCTGCGCGCTTATTTACTATTATTCGGGCGGAGAATTATGGATCCAGGCCGCGGCATGGCTATTCTTTATGTTCTTTAACATCGATTTTCACTTTGGCTGGTTTGAGTTTTTAAGCCCCTTGCAAAACTATGTTTGGATAGCCGGTAACGGTGCCATGCAGGCGTTTACAATGGCCGGCGTATTTGTAGCCGTACTGTACATGCGCCTCGCCGAGCGTAATGAGCTCAAACTACTTTGGATAGGCATGTTGTTAATGGCTGTGATATTATTCAACCTGGGCTTTATTGTAAGGTTTGTAAGCGGCGGTATATCAAAAATACGCGATACCCCGGCGTGGGTCTTAATATGTACGGCGATAAGCCTGGTGGTATATGCCGCTTTTATATTTATTGTTGATTTTAAAAGGAAATACAATTGGGTTAAACCTATTGAACCTGCGGGAGTTGCCACTTTTACCGCCTATATAGTGCCAGGTCTCTTTTATCCGATTTATGAAATGGCGGATATTGAATACCCCGAAGCATTAAGTCAAGGTACAGGGGGGCTAATTAAATGTATTCTGTTTGCTTTAGCCATGATATGGTTCACGGGACTGCTGCAACGGATAAATATCCGGCTGAAAATATAGCAGGTTAACTTTTATTTGACGTTTTTATGTTAATTTTCCATCACTGATGATGCTTAACAATCAGCGTTTTTGGAAACCTTAAAAACCGATGATAAAAGCCTTACCACGCGTACGTTCCATTGACGCATTCAGAGCGGTTATCATGTTTTTAATGATCTTTGTGAATGACATAGAGGACATCCCAAATACCCCACTATGGATCCATCACGTTGCCGAAGATGTTGACGGTGTTGGGTTGGCAGACATCATCTTCCCTGCATTTTTGTTTATTGTTGGCCTGTCTATACCATTTGCCTTTCAAAATCGATTAACGCAAAGCAGCAATTTACCACTGCACATAATAAAGCGGTCGGTGATCTTGATGTTCTGGGGTTTTCTTTTCACCAATCTGGAGACTTATGATGTAAAAAGCACATTAATACAGCGCGGCACCTGGCAATATCTGGCCATATTCAGCATGTTTTTTATTTTTCTTGATTATAGTTGGCTAAAACACACGTGGGTAAAACATGTTCTGCAAGGCATAGGTGTTTTGTTATTGATATTTTTAGCAGCAATATACAAAAGTGAAGACCCGGAACAGCCGTGGCTACATTTTACCTGGTGGGGTATTTTAGGATTAATAGGCTGGGCCTACCTTTATGGCGCGTTAATATTTTACTATTCTGCCGGAAAACTTTGGGTGCAGGCGGTTGCCTGGCTTTTATTTGTGTTGCTCAATGTTTTTTCGAAAATAGGGCTAACAGACTTTCTAAACCCGTTTTTTCCATACATATGGCTGGCAGGCAATGGGGCCATGCAGGCATTTACTATGGCAGGAGTTGTTGTGGCCGCGTTTTACAGGTATGCGTTAACCGGTAATAAGATGCCTGTATTTTGGTTTACCGTTGTAGGCACATCTCTTTTGCTGGGATTGTTTGGCCTTATGGTGCGCGATAGTACAGGAGGCTTATCTAAAGCATTTGAAACGCCGGCATGGGTTTCAACCAGTACAGCCTTTTGCGTATGGTGTTATTTGCTATTTGTTTTTATTGTTGATATAAAGCAAAAATACAACTGGGTAAAACCAATTGAAGCCGCAGGTATTGCCACACTTACCTGTTTTATGCTGCCCGATATATTTTATTCCTGGTTTGAAACTACAGACCTTGATTACCCCGATCTGGTAAAAGACGGCGCAGGAGGGGTGGTCAGAGGAATTGTCTTCGCCTTCCTTACGGTTTGGGCAACTGCGCTGATTTTGAAGTTAAAGATCCGCCTAAAGATTTAACACCACTGTATTTATACACAGAACGTATAAAACGGCCCATAATCAACTGTAAAACCGGGTTCTTCGGCCCGGACTGTCATTTTAAAAAAACGTTTTTCTGTATTATTATTTTTATCTACATTTGCAGGCTAATTGTTGCTCATTGAAATCGCTTAAAAAATATTCCATCCCGTATACCGGTCTGGCTTTAGGAAAGCATAAGTTTGAGTATGCTGTTGATGACGCGTTTTTTAGCGAATTTGAGTATTCGCTGGTAAAGACAGCCGATCTGAAATGTGAGGTAGATTTGGAAAAGCAGGAAACAATGCTGATCCTGAATTTTCACATTGCAGGAACAGTTGGTGCAACGTGTGATAAGTGCCTGTCACAATATCCGCAGGCAATTGATCTGAACGAACAGCAGATAGCTAAGTTTAGCGTTGAAGAGTTGGGAGATGATGAAGACATCATCACTTTAGGAAAAAACGAACATGAGATTGCGCTTGCGGGCCTGATCTATGAGTACATAAATGTTGCTGTGCCGTTTGTAACGGTTTGCAACGACGAGGGGAACACCCCGTATTGTGATAAAGATATGCTGGATAAGCTAAATAACTTATCGGCAGGTAATGAACAAAATGAGAATCCGGACCCACGGTGGGAGGCGCTCAAAAAATTAAAATAAATAACAGGAAGTTATGCCACATCCAAAACGTAAAATATCCAAATCAAGAAGAGACAAGCGTAGAACTCATGATAAAGCTGTCG
>CAMLFI010000367.1 GCA_946479225.1 uncultured Mucilaginibacter sp.
AAAAACCTTAGGTCTAACCAAATACTTGCCTGTTTTCTGATATGCTGGACCGCACTGAACGTATTGCAGGCTTTTACCCTCGAAATTCACGCTGACGAAGCTTATTACTGGATGTATTCGCGGTTTTTGGATTGGGGATACTTTGACCACCCACCCATGGTGGCCATCTTTATCCGGATAGGGGATATGCTGATGCATAACGAGCTGAGCCTGCGTCTCATCACCATTATCACCAGTAGCCTTTCCATCTATGTGCTTTGGCTCATCCTTAAAAAATATGCTGTAAATATTTTGCCATTTATAATGGTGACGGGCGGCGTTTTTATATTCAGCATTTATGGCTTTACTACTACGCCCGATGCACCGTTGTATTTCTTTGCTATCCTGTTTTACTATGTCTATCAAAAATATATTGACAATGATAAATGGTCGCTGGCAATAGCATTAGGTGTATTGATAGCCTGCATGTTATACAGTAAATACCATGCAGTGTTGCTGGTTGCTTTCACACTGGTATCAAATATAAAACTGTTAAAAAGACCTTCGTTTTACCTTATCGTTGTTATCGCTACTGCATTGTATGTACCCCATATTTTATGGCAGGTGCAGCACGGTTACCCTTCGCTTAATTATCATTTATATGAGCGGGCGGCGAGTATGTACAACTCTGATAATACGTACTCTTATATTCCGGGACAACTATTAATGGCCGGACCGCTTATCGGTTGGTTTTTGTTTTACCGGGCCTTCAGCATAAAAGTTAAAGATGCCTTTATACGCTGCCTGCTGGTAAACTGTATTGGTACACTCATCTTCTTTTTCATTACAACCTTTAGGGGAGAAGCGCAACCGCATTGGACACTCATTGCCTTTGCGCCCTTGGTAATGCTGGCCTTGATAAGATTTAAACAAATTGGCAGCGAACCGCGCTGGTTTTATCCGGTTGCCACTATCAACATAATAATTATTGTAGCGATGAGGCTGTGTCTGGTATTTGCCGTGCCGTTTGTAAAGCAACTTGGGCAGATAAAAAGTTACTATGGTTTTAGGGAATGGTCAGCTACCGTAAAGCAAAAAGCCGGCGATGCTTATGTGATAATGACCGATGGTTTTCAAAATCCATCTAAATACAATTATTACACCAACAGCTTGAAAGGTTTTTCGTACGATTCGCGGTATTATCACCGCACACAGTTTGATATTTGGCCAATTGAGGAGCAAATGCAGGGCACGCGTGTGCTTTATCTTAACGATGTTAAAAATCCGCTTACAATAGATTCAATAAAAAATCCGCATTGGACATGGTATGCCGAGTGGATAGACGATTTCAGAAGCTATCAGAAAGTAAAGATCGAAACGGATGTAAGCAAAATAGTCGTTAAGCAAGGACAGAAGGCAGATATAGCTCTCAACATCACAAACCCATACCCTTATACCATCAGCTTTGATAACGAAAATCGTAAGCAGCAGGTTTTATTAGGCGCTTGTTATTTTATGGGCGACGGGTTGGTCCATGCTCAAAAAAGCGATTCTTTATTTAATAAAATTACCATAAAGCCACGTGAGACCGAGCCTTATGATTTTACCTTAATGCCGCCTGCGCAAAAAGGCACTTACCAGTTGATATTTTCAATTAAAACCACTCCCTTTGCGGGGAGTACTAATAGCCGAACAGTTAAACTTATAGTCGAATAGCCGTCACCACTATGATCAGAAAAATCTACCTTATATTCTTTGTATTTATAATAACCTCAGGTGCTGCACTTGCGCAGCAAAGCCTTGATATACATTTTAACGGGCTAGGATTTTTAGATAACCGCGAGTATAAAGCTTTTGTGCCCCGCTCACATACCTATTCGGGCACGCGGATAGCCATTGACTTAGGATTGAACCTGGATAGTGTAAACCATTTTATTGTGGGAGCTAACGCATTGCATGAGTTTGGCGCTAAATCATTTTTTGGTAAGGTTGATCCGGTGGCTTATTACAGTTATACCGGTAAAAATTGGCTGTTTAATGCGGGCATGTTTCCGCGCGAAGGGCTGTTAAGTAGTTATCCGCGAGCTTTGCTAAATGATACGCTGCGTTACTACCGTCCCAATGTGCAGGGTTTGTTAACCCGTTTTAGCAATGAGCATTTTACCGAAACGGCATGGCTTGATTGGGTGAGCCGCCAAACAACTACCGACCGTGAGCAATTTCTGTTTGGTTTTGCCGGTAAGTACAAACCAGCAGTTAACGGGCTTTTTTATATTTCGCATTATTTTATGTTGATGCATGATGCCGGTGCAGAAGTGCTTTTACCCAATGACCATATTGGTGATAATGGCGGCGGGCAAATAAGACTGGGGCTTGACTTAAGCAATAAAACGATGTTTGACTCGCTTACTGTTGAAGCAGGAGGGATGGCTTCGTTTGAGCGGGTAAGGGGTGTTAATAATGGCCGAACAGCCACAGGCTTCGTTGCAAGCGTATATTTAAGCTACAAGCGCTTTGCTTTATATGACGAGTTTTACAAAGGACAAGGGAGCAACGTTATTTACGGCGACTCCTATTATCAAAAGCCAACTTATAATCGCCTGGACGTAATTTATACGCCTTTTCTGTTTAAGAATATTAAAGGGCAGTTCATATTCAGCTTCCATTTCTCGCCGGGTTATAATAATGATAACCAGCAGGCATTCCGTATTACTTATGATTTAGGAAGAAAAGTATTGGCGAGGTTTAGATAACCCTGCCAATACCTTTCTAAGGTTGCTTAACTTACCCTTTAACTATTAGGCCCCCGCCTGATTTTGATTTTGTTATGTTTTTTGGGTTGCCATTATAATGCACACTGCCCCAGCCCGTAACCTTGGCACTTAAGCTTTTGGCAGCATATATCCACGCACTTCCCGGCCCGTTAACTTCTACGTTTGTATAAAGAGCCTTCAAATCACCAGCCATAAAATTTCCTGATCCTACAACTTTTACATTGGCTCTGTCTGTAATGCCGCTTAAATTTATATGGCCTGTGCCGTTTAAAATGCAATCAACCGTGGCCACATTTACCTTGCCGGTAAAGAAACCCGAACCTGATAATGCCAAATGCAGGGTAGATGATATTATCCCGTCTTTAAAGATCACATTGCCGGCGCCAGACAGTTGTATACCGTTGATTACTCTGGAGGTTATGTAGATATTTACCTTTTCGTACTTAGCGGCGGCATCCTGAGTGGTGCGTTTTTTTTCGTATATATTCAGCGTACCATTCTTTACCTCGCTAGTGATATACGGTAAAACTTTTTTTGAAGCTTCTATCCTTAATGATTCATTTAAGCCCTTAGAGATAAAGTAGTTGTAAGGACCCGATAGATTGATTTGGGTAAATTCGTTAACTTGTCGTGTTTGTGCGGCTTGAGCCTGGCTAATGTGTGGTGGCGAAAATGATTTGGCCGGTAATTGCCCCGCGCTCATTATCAGCGCGCTTGCTAATAAAAGTTTAAAGCTAATTTTCATAATAGTTTTACTGTTTTGTTGTTATAACTAATTGGTTTTAATTAAGGTCACAAATTTAAAAATCAATTAATTATAACTGCAAAACCACACAAAAATCATGGAAAAAAGCAAATGAAAGAAGACTACTAGTCCTTACTTAT
>CAMLFI010000368.1 GCA_946479225.1 uncultured Mucilaginibacter sp.
TTGAGATAGCTGCACTTTCTTCCACCAAAAACTCGTCTATCCTTAAATTTATCTTAAAGATATATTCAAACAGCGTAAGTGCCGATAAGATCAAAACTATCAGGTTAAGCGGAATAATGATATTAAAATGCTTCTGAACATCATCAACACAAAAAAGCGCAACAACTCCGCATAATACAATGCAGATAGCTGTGTTCATTTTCATGCTGGGCAGGCCGGGCAGCGCGGTTTTAAGTATTTCCACATCGATCACCCAACCAATAATTGTTGCTATTGACACAAAAATTATTATCCCTGATGCGATCTTTATTAATCCGTTTTTATTGCGCATGGTTTAAGTTACTGTATTAAAAATGAGACTTTAAATATTAAAAAAAATCCCACAAGGAAATTAATTTGGCCTAACCCGCCGGCAGCAAACAAATTGAGCCGATAGGCATAATACCTCATTTAATTCTCCAAAAAGCTATTATTCTATAGGTTAAAAAAAACACGCCGACCCGTTTTTTGATGCCTCGATCTACAAAATCGGAAGATCTGAACGGTGCGTCAGCAATAATTGGTTAATATTCTTCAATAATACAATGTATAAGTTATATTCAATGACAAAATTTAATTTATTATTCCCAAAAAAAATCTCTGAAAACCTATTTTAAATCTTGTTAAAAACCTTAACTTTGCGCCCTGAAATAGCGGGTACTTAAATGGTATCCTATTTTAAAAAGAGTTATTTAAAAAATACCAGGTAATATATGCCAAACATTGGAAAAATATCACGGATCATCGGTCCGGTAGTCGATGTCAGCTTTGCTGATGCTCACCTTCCCAGAATTTATAACGCATTAGAGATCACCAAATCAACAGGCCAAAAGATAATTCTTGAGGTTCAGCAGCACTTGGGCGAAGATCGTGTTCGTGCTATCGCAATGGATTCAACCGACGGTTTATTGCGCGGTATGGATGTTGTAGATTTAGGTACAGCTATCAGAATGCCTATCGGCGATGATATTAAAGGCCGTGTATTTAACGTGGTTGGTGATGCTATTGACGGCATCCCTGATCTTGATAAATCAAACGGTCGCCCTATTCACAATGAGCCACCTCGTTTTGAGGACCTTTCAACAGAGGCTGAGGTGTTGTTTACAGGTATTAAAGTAATTGACCTTTTAGAGCCTTATTCTAAAGGTGGTAAAATTGGATTGTTTGGTGGTGCCGGTGTAGGTAAAACCGTATTGATCCAGGAGCTGATCAACAACATTGCGAAAGCATACGACGGTTTATCTGTATTTGCAGGTGTAGGCGAGCGTACACGTGAAGGTAATGACCTTTTGCGCGAGATGCTTGAATCCGGCATTATCAAATACGGCGATGCCTTTATGCACTCAATGGAAGAAGGCGGCTGGGACCTTTCAAAGGTTGATGCTACCGCTCTTAAAGAGTCAAAAGCAACATTCGTTTTCGGACAAATGAACGAGCCTCCGGGTGCACGTGCACGTGTGGCGCTTTCAGGATTAACTATTGCAGAGTATTTCCGCGATGGTGATGCAGAAGGTAAGGGCCGTGATATATTATTCTTTATTGATAACATCTTCCGCTTTACACAAGCAGGATCTGAAGTATCAGCGTTGTTAGGCCGTATGCCTTCAGCGGTAGGTTATCAGCCAACATTAGCTACGGAGATGGGTGTGATGCAAGAGCGTATCACTTCAACCAAACGTGGCTCTATTACATCAGTACAAGCGGTATATGTACCTGCGGATGACTTGACCGACCCTGCGCCGGCCACGACCTTCGCCCACTTAGATGCTACTACTGTACTTTCACGTAAAATTGCCGAGTTAGGTATCTATCCTGCGGTGGATCCATTGGATTCAACTTCACGTATCCTTAGCCCTGCTGTATTAGGTGATGAGCACTATAACACCGCACAACGTGTTAAAGAGATATTACAACGTTACAAAGAGTTACAAGATATCATCGCCATTTTAGGTATGGATGAGCTTTCTGAAGAGGATAAATTGGTTGTATCACGCGCACGCCGTGTTCAGCGTTTCCTTTCTCAGCCGTTCCACGTTGCCGAGCAGTTCACCGGTTTAAAAGGTGTATTGGTTGATATTAAAGAAACTATCCGTGGCTTTAACATGATTATGGATGGCGAAGTTGACGAATATCCTGAAGCAGCGTTTAACCTTGTAGGTGGCATTGAAGATGCTATTGAAAAAGGTAAGAAATTGTTAGCTGAAGCAAACGCATAATTAAGAATCAAGAGTCAAGAATCAGGAGCCAAGAGAAAAAAATCTTGATTCTTGGCTCTTGACTCTTAACTCTCTAAAACATGACATTAGAAATTCTTACTCCCGATAAAAAAGTGTTTGAAGGCGAAGCTACTTCGGTAACTTTACCGGGCACCATGGGATTTTTCGAAATATTGAATCACCACGCTCCAATTATCTCAACCCTGCAGGATGGTAAGTTAACCATTCGCGGCGCGGGTAAACAGGAAGACGTTTTTTTTATTAAAGGCGGCGTTGTTGAAGCATCAAACAATAAAGTGGTTGTTTTAGCCGAAGGCATAGAACACAAATAGCCTGCCCCCCCCCTAAAGGGGAGTGTTGAAATTATATAAAAAAGCCTTTCCGGCATTCGGAGAGGCTTTTTGTATTAAAGTGGTTTTAACTATTCACTACTTAACTATTCACTACTCACCAAACTTGGTACAACCTTTGTTAAATTTCCACTACTGATAGCTTGCCATCAAAATAATGGTTATTTTCGCCACATAATTCGTCTGCCCTATGAGAACGAAATTTTTTATTGCCGCCCTGCTGTTTTTATTTATTGCAAGCGCAGCCAATGCCCAGGATTATTTGAAAGGAAAAGTGGTTGATTCATCCACCGACAAAGGCTTGAGCGATGTTTTTATAAAGAATGTAACCAAGAACAAAATTACCGTTACCGAAGAGGACGGAAAGTTTGAAATCCCGGGTACGGTAGGCAACTTGCTTATATTTACTTCTCCTGGTTATGTTTCGGATACGCTGTTGGTGGTGGATACCCGAACTTTGTCCGTCAGGTTAAAAACTAATCCTGCGCTGCTAAACGAGGTAAATATTAATTCAACCAGGGGGACATTTGATCCACATACAGAATACCCTGAAATATATACCAAGAGCAAGGTGTATATCCTATCGCCGAGCAGCATTTTTTCAAAGGAGGCGAAAAACGCCCGCCGGTTAAAAAAATATTTCGCGCAGGAAGAAAAGGAACGCGCGGTTGACCAGGCTTTCAGCATAGCATATGTAAGCAGCATTATACCACTACGTGGGATTGAACTTCAAACCTTTATGGCCATGTACCGCCCGAGTTATGATTTTATACAAAGCAATAGTGGCCCTACCCTGGCTGCCTACGTTAACGATTCGTACATAAAATACAAGGCGCTTACCCCCGAACAGCGAAAAAAGAGTAGTTTGGTAGGGCAATAGCCTAGATAAAACCTGAGGCCTTATGGCTATTTTGGGTAGATATTCGCTATTATTGCCACAATGTAACCCATTTATGAAACCTCTTTTTAAATTCCTTTTTATAACACTTCTTACGCTAAGCACCTTCGGAGTGCA
>CAMLFI010000369.1 GCA_946479225.1 uncultured Mucilaginibacter sp.
AGCCTGCTATACGTCCGCTTGGTTATGATTGGAAGATAGGCATAGCATTGATCACCTCGTTTGCCGCGCGCGAGGTTTTTGTTGGTACTATGGCTACTATATATAGTGTTAGCGGCGGTGATGGAAATACCGCATCAGTACTGCAAAAAATGCGCGACGCTAAAAATCCTAAAACAAATAAGCCGGTATTTACATTAGCCGTGGCTTTCTCACTAATGATGTTTTATGCCTTTGCCATGCAATGTGCAAGTACTGTAGCTGTTGTTTATCGTGAAACTAAAAGCTGGCGCTGGCCGGCCATACAATTCGCTTACATGACGGTGTTGGCTTACTTGGTAAGTTTCATTACCTACAATTTGCTTAAGTAGGTTAAAGTAATCCCTGTTCTTCTAATGCTTTTCGCCGCTCTTTTTCCTGCCGCTTTATCTCACGTTTTTCCTGCCGTATCTGCTTGTTGGTCTTGCCCGTACTGTCTATATGATTAAGGCGAAATTCCTCCTCGCGTTTTAACCGGTCTTTAAGGTTTTCTGCAACGGTATCTTTTTTACCTCCGCCAAATATGCGCTGTAAAAAAGTGGGCTTCTTTTCAGGCTCGGGCGCAGGCGCCGGTACATCAATAATAAAACTATCATCAGGCGGCGCATTTAATATTTGTTCAGCCTGGTTCGAGTCAACGGTAGCTATTTCGCTGCGTAACCCCTCACGCAGCCTTACATCATAAAAGCCATAAGCGCCGGTAGTGTCTCGCGCTATATGTCCCTGTCCCGCCATCAAACGACCTAAAGAATTAAAATAAAATATCCTGCTTGGACGCAATGTACCATCAGGCAAAAAAGCGTATAAACCTGTACGTGGGCTCGGCACTATGCTGGCAAGATAAATACTCTCGCCAAGTGTAAGTTCAGATGGAGATTTGCCAAAATAATAACGTGCCGCTTCCCTGATTCCATAAATATTATTGCCCCATTCAATTATATTAAAGTAGATCTCCAGCATCCGGTTTTTGCTCATAATATTATTGTTTTCTATCATCCAAACAATTAATATTTCCTCCATTTTGCGGGCAAGTGTTTTCTCCATACTTAAAAAGGAATTCTTCACCAGCTGCATAGACATAGTACTGCCGCCTCGTTTAAATTTTTTTTCCTTAATATCGGTAGCTATTGATTTACGTATCGCTTCCTCTACAAAACCATGGTGCTGGTAAAACGTGGGATCCTCGGCTGTCATTACCGCGTTACGCAGATCTGGAGATATCTCCGCCAAAGGTGTATACTCAGGATTCTGAGGGCCAACCATCATGGTACGTACCGGTTTCCCTTTTACATATGGGGTATATAAAAAGGGTCTGTTTAATTTACCCAGATCAGTTTTACCATATTGGATGATCTTAAAAGCAGGGTCCTTATCCAACCTGGACTCAAATACCACCGCATCAGGGTTGTCTTTATCTAAACTGAAATTCAGGCTGTAATTAAGTTTGCCCGCCACCTTTATTCCTTCAAAAGATTCAAATGTTCCGGACGGAAAAGAATCAAAGACATCCTGTGCGTTCTGCCAGCCGGTGGTAAGTTTCAGGTCGTAAAGTTTTTTAGGCGAAAGCGTATATTTAAGATAAGGACGGGCTGTTAGTTTTTTTAAGTGGATTACAGAAGAACTATCGAGTGATATGAAATTAGAACCTACCAATATGTCGGCATCCAACGCTCCATTTTGTACCACAATATCGCTTGACGATAAACCGGCATGATGGACCAGCAAATTATTTACGCCCCAGTAGCTTAATATCCGGGTCTCACCATCGCTGTGATCTACATCATTCAGTTTGAAGTTTACGCTCTGAAAACTAACGCGTGCCTTATATCGTTGCTCAATAAACGGAATTTCTACTTTTCCACGATCAGCGTAGAGTTTCACATCTATTTCCTTATCAGAAGGATGCATAGTTCCCGAAAAATGCCACGTAGCCTTGCCATCGTTAACTTTTATGGTTGAGTTAAGATCGCCGTCATCAATAATGGCTTCCTGTGTAAGCAGTTTAAGGCTGGTACTGTCTTTTGTGTATGAGATCATGAAATTCTTCATGTCCAAATTGTCTGGTATCTTATAAAGCACCTGGTTTACTACGTTATTAGCCAGTAAAGACAGGTCTGATTTGTTGCCCCTATTTGTGCTGTCTCGTTTCTTTTTAAACAAAAACTCATAGTTTCTGATACCTTTTTTGTCGATAAGGTGGATATAACCATTCCGTAGTGTAACGCCTGCCAGTTTTATCTTACCAAAAATTAACGGGAATAACTTAACGCTCACCTCAAGATTGTCCATGCGCAGCAAACTATCACGATGCTCCGGAACTACGGTAATTACGTCGAAGTTTACAGTGGCTAACCCGGTAAAATGAGGATTGATAACATTCAGATCAAGCTGATGATCGTGCTTTAAGCTGGTTTTGGCTTTAGCGAGGGCGCTTTGCAGCAATGCCTCGCGTTTGCTGAAAGCAATAATTCCTGAAATAAGCAAAATAACCAATAACGAAGCAGTAACTATAGCAGCGATACGGACATATTTGGGGTTGAGGCGATGCATTCAATAAATTTCTCCAAAACTAAACTAAATCTCTTCCGTTACAAACGTAAGGTTAGCCAAAATGTTTCCCGTCTGGTCGGCCCATTTTCATATAATAGCGTTTTAGTAATCTATTTTCTATTGAACGGAGCACGGTGCTAACTTATATGTCATAACCTTCCTAAATTTTTTCCAACGGGTTACTGTTTTTATATATTTGGCTTATTAACTGATCGCCTAATAGAAAATGGACCAAGATACCGCCGAAGAATTCCTCAGGAATTACTGCGAAACCTACCACATTGCCGATGTAAAAGGAGCATTATGGAAATGGCTTGTTTTGAGTTGTAAAGATGATTCAAGCCTGAACATTCATGTACAATCAAAAGACTTTACTGAATTTTATGACGCAATGAACAAGCTTATTACTTCGGTGTATGCTGTTCATAAATCGGAATTAAAAATATAAGATAAGCCTATTTACTAAACGAACTCTTCCTGGCAGGTGCCTGTCTGAATATCTGACTTAGCTGCAAATATAACTCCGGATGACGTTGCTCTAAACGCCCGGGCTTTTCGAAAAAATATTCAGCCGCCACAGCAAAAAATTCTGCTTCATTCGTCAAGGCGTAAGGGTCAATGTCCGACTTACCTTCTTTTATGCGGCGCATTTCCTGGTGCATCAACTTAAGCCAGGGCTCGGCGTATGCATGCGGCAGCAAATGCTCGGGCACGCCATCGGTAGCGCCGTCTGTTTTGTCAACCAAGTGAACAAACTCATGTATGGCTGTATTTTGCGCACCCGATGCCGGCGAAAAACCTTTCAGTAACGCGCTGTGTGACAACAGCATCTGTCCGTTCATATAACCGGTGCCCACCATCCCCATTATATTACGGTTGCCGCCTTCAAATTGGTATTCACTATCAAAAGTATCAGGATACAAAATAACGTTGGTTAAATTGGGATACTCCCAATCGCCTAACCCAAAAACAGGAATAACGGCGCTTGATGCTACCAATATTTTATCTACGTCTGTTA
>CAMLFI010000370.1 GCA_946479225.1 uncultured Mucilaginibacter sp.
ATTGCGAACAGGTTGCTAACATTAAGCAACACCCAGTTTTCCACTTTGCGTCTTGCTAATAGCCACATACCCGCCCATGCGGTTGATGATACCCAGGCATCCCAAATGGGTACGGTAGAATCAGTGAAATTTTTAAGCAAGAGGTATAAAACACCCCATCCTACAAAAACAATAAGTAGCGTTATAATCCACTCACGTTGGTTATTCATGGATATTTTAACAGATGGCTCATTGCGTTTTTTTATCCAGTACCACCAGCCGTAAACACTCATTACAAGGTAATAGCCGTTTAGTATTGATTCGGCATACAGACCAACATCCACCAAAATATAAGTGCCCAGCAAAATACCGATGATACCCGCGGGATATAGCAGCACATTATTTACTTTGGCCAACAACACCTCGGCTACACTGAAAGACACAGAGGCCCACTCCAGTAACGATGTTTGCTTTACTTGTTCTTTAAATAATTGTAACCAGTGATTTATATCCATTTTAGCTGAGTGGCAGTGGCAGTAGAAAATGGCAGTAAGTAATTTATTTGCTACCCCTTACTGCCACTGCAACTATTTTTAGAACCTTACGTTAACAGATGCCAGGAAATTAACCGGCGCCTGCGGGAAGAAGTAATTATAATTAACCAGCGTTCCGTTTTCTACATCGCCATAAGTAGCTCCGTTCGATTCATACTTTGCGCTAAATATATTATTAACCAACAAGCCCAAACCTATATTCTTTACCGCCTTAGTGGTAAAATTATACCTAAGCCTTAAGTCGTTCACGAAATACGCTTTTAAAAAGCGGTTAACGGCATAAGGGTTGTTAGCCACATCAGGCGAGGTTGTTATACCTGTCGGATTTACGTTGGCGGTATTGTCAAGGTATTGCTTGCCTACATATTTACTTATCAAGGCAATGCTGCCATTTTTTATTGGTGAGTAGGCCAACTCGCTGCCGGCTATTAACGATGGTGAAAAGGCAATATCTGTATTCTTAAATGTTTGTTGAACAGGAGCAATTTCATCATAATTAACATCATAGGCTGTTAGGGCCTGGGTTAGATTTTTAATTTTGTTTCTGCTCAGGGTTGCATTTACACCCCATTGAAGTTGCGTAGTGATCTTAACCCGTGCATCAACTTCAACTCCCGCCCTATAACTGTCGTCAACGTTTTTACGTATCTGGGCACCTACGTCGTTTAGCTGTCCTGTAATTACCAATTGGTTTTTGTAAAGCATATAGTAACCATTTATGCCAACGCTAAAGTTGTTTTGGGTTGTGCGGTATCCTAACTCAAAGTCTTTCAAATTTTCAGCCTTGGGTTTTGCCTGGCCCGCTAATACATCGGTATAATCGTTGCGGTTTGGCTCGCGGTTAGCCACTGCAAAAGAAAAATACACGTTGTTACGATCATCGATATTATAAGTGACACCCGTTTTAGGGTTAAAAAAGTTATTTGTAACATTTTCATTTACAAACTGCTGTTTATTTTCCGGTCCGTATATATTGTAATAAACGTTCCGGTATTGCAGATCAGCATATAATAAAAACTTCCCTGCAGTATATTCGGCACGACCAAAAATGTTAAAATCATTCTTTTTGGCATTATTACGATAGTACTCATAATTGGGTGGAATGCCCGCGCTTTTCTCGGTATAAAGCACGTTGCCAAAGTGGTCGCCGTCGTATTTATTGTAAGCCCCTCCCAGGATAAAGTTTAGCTTACCTGGCTTATAATTTAAAGAGAAGGTTGTGCCGTAAAAATCGTTGTCTAACCAACGGCGGCGTACCAGGTTGGTTCTTTTAATGGTTTCGCCACCCACAGTTACAGGGGTTATGCCATAGGTGCTTTGCAATTTGTCGTCTTTGCGATACTCTTCATAATAGCCGCTGCCTTTGGTGTAGTGCAAACCAACACTGAATGAGAGAATAGATGATAAATACTGGTCATAAAATAACTGGTAATGGTTTTGTTTATAATCATCCACCTGGTCTTTATAGTAATTATTTGTAGAAATTTCGCCCAGCTCATTATACTTCCGATTACCGGGGATAGTATTGTCGCCAATAATGTAATCGGGTATACCGTTCCAAGCCTGATAGGTACGCTCGTAACCTGTAAAAATATTTGCCCTTATGGTTGCTGTTTTACCGTAATAAGCGCCGCTTAAGAAATAAGATTTAAGATTTGACGACGCGCGGTTGATGTAACCGTCAGACTGTATTCTTGATAAACGACCGTCAAAAGCAAAATGGCCACCCAATAAACCTGTGCCTATGTTTACTGTATTTTTAACGGTACCGTATGAGCCTGCTGAGTTATTAAGCTCGGCGTATGCTGTATCCTGGCGTGTGGCTGTTTGTATATTAATGCTTCCGCCAAATGCGCCGGCACCATTGGTAGATGTGCCCACACCGCGCTGCACCTGTAAGTTGTTAACTGATGAGGCAAAATCGGGGACGTCCACAAAATAAGCGCCCTGGCTTTCCGAATCGTTATATGGAACACCGTTAACGGTTACGTTGGTACGCGAAGCATCAGACCCGCGAATACGAATACCGGTATAACCTACACCGGCACCGGCATCGGATGTTACAACTACAGATGGCGTTTGGCTAAGAAGATATGGCAGATCCTGACCGAAATTATTTTTTTCAATGTCTTTTTTTCTAATGTTAGTAAACGCCGTTGGCGATTTGTCTGAAGCACGCGTAGCGCGAACATTTACTTCATCAGTTACAACAGCACCTCGGCTTAAAGCAAAATCAACTGTGGTGTTTTTGGCCAGTGTAATGTTTCTTTCAATTAGTTGAAAACCAACATAGCTAACTTTAAGTGAATAAACACCGGCCTTTAAATTTGCAATGCGATAGTATCCATCCACGTTGGTAACGGCGTTTTCTGTTTGGTTTTGAATGGTGATGGTTGCCCCGGGCAATGCTTCGCCGGTTTGTTGGTCAGTAACTTTGCCGGAAATAGATAATTGGGCCGATGCCAGGACAGGCAACAGCAGGGCAAATAATGCCGTTAGTAAATTTTTCAAAATATTTATTAAATAAAAAACGTTAAACCATCTGCCCACCAGGGTTGAATGTGCAGTACACTTAACTTGTTATTACCTCTCCCTACGCCGGCATTACCCGGATCAGGTGTAGTTGTGTTGTGTGTTTCGAGTTGTGTTTTGCAGGTTTTTCCCCACAATCATCAACATGTAACTTACAACTCAACATGGGTTTGATCTCAGCCTGTCTTTATGTTTGGTAAAATAATCTGCAGTTTATTTTATAACCAAAGCAAGGCACCCCTTGAGAATTATGGGGCAAAGGTATTTTTTTATTTCGAATTTCGGATGTTCAATTTCGGATTTGTTTAATCAGGACTTACATCAAACACACCTTCTTCCAATCCATCGATGATTTTTGATGCGATTTCAGTAGCGTCGCCTGTGTTATCGCAAATTATATGTGGCTGGACATTGTCAAACGCTTTATAGAGTCTTTGCAGTGGTTCCGTGTATTCTTCAAAAGCCCACTCTTTGCGGTTTGCCGCACGGGTGGTGCACAGCGCCATGTCAGGCCTCAACACCACATA
>CAMLFI010000371.1 GCA_946479225.1 uncultured Mucilaginibacter sp.
CGTACCAGATTGATTGAATGTTTCCCTGCGTGAGTCATTATTATTTATTCCCAGCGCATAATTAAGCATTAGCGAAAAACTCTTGCTCAACGGCTCGGTATAAGCAATATTACTGCTCAGTACCTCGTTTGTTATTTCAACATCCTTATGCTGATCTGTAATTTGCGAGCTGCTAACCAAACCCGCATTATCATAAAAGTTGATAGCAGATTTTAATTGCTCGTTGGTGTTGCCCTTGTTGTGCGAGAAAACAAAGTTCCACGAAAGCGTGCGGCGCGGTTTGCTGAATTTTTTGGTCAAGAAGACATTAGCGTTAAAAATCTCCTGCGTGCCTTCACTGCTGTTACTCCTGGCTTCGTTATTTAACAAGGCATTGTTCCCGTCTTTATTCACTGTATAATAATCGCCGGCATTGCGTATAGATTTGCTTGTTCCATCCACGTAAAACTTAATGTTTGCCGAGGTATCAATAGCCAACTGGTAAGTAACATCTGCCTTTTGCCTTGAAACGTAGTTTTTAAAGGATTGAGCGGAGTTAGTATTAATACTGCCAGCAGGCAGACTTTGCAGAACATCCGTAGTATTTATGCCGCTAACATCCAGCGATCCTATTTTGTAATTGGTATTGATAGACTGTTTTTTGTCTGCCCATTTATTATCATAATGAGCGCCTGCGCTTCGCGCTACGGGATTTCCACGACCATCGTAAACACCGGTTGATGCATCCAGATCTCCGTTGGTGGGCAAAGGCACAACGCCGTCATCAGGTATGTCCAGGTTACCCGAGCCCAGCCTGTTATTATCTATAAAACCCAACCCCAATTTGCCGGTATTGGCAACGGTACCATAAGCCGAAAATTTTTCATCCTTATTAAAACGGTTAGCAATGGCCTGTAGCTGATAGTAGTTGTTTGTACCCTGCCCCGCATCCACCTTCCCGAAAGTACCTTTGCGTTTATCTTCCTTTAGCACAATGTTGATGGTTTTGGTTTTCTTTCCGTCATCAATACCGCTAAAGGTGGCCTGGTCGCTCTTTTTGTCAAAAAGCTGCACTTTCGATACCATATCCGCCCGTATATTTCTTGTCACCAGCAAAGGGTCATCGCTAAAAAACTCCTCACCATCAACAAGCACTTTGTTAATAACCTGGCCCTGTGCTGTAATACGGCCATTGTTATCTACCTGTATGCCGGGCAGCTGCCGCAGCAGGTCCTCCACTTTATCATTAGGTTGTATAACATAGGCCTTCGCGTTAAACTCTGTGGTATCGCCTTTTAGTTTAATGGCTGTTACACCACCATTTATCATAACCTCCTGCAAGAGCTTAGCTTTAAGGGTAATGCTGATGCTGCCAAGATCATGATCAGGCGATTGTGCGTTCAACATAAAAGGGGCTATATAATCGGCATAGCTATGTAAACTAACCAGCAGCAGGTAACTGCCCGTATCTAATTTGTTAACAGCAAACGATCCATCTGCCAGCGTATAACTAAAAGCCTGCAACATAGAATCGCGAGCGCTCAGTATGGTCACGGTTACATTTTGCAACACGTTTTTTTCTGTTTTATCTATAATAATACCCTTAACCGAATGGTTCTTTTGGGCAAAAAGCGTGGCTGCACACAGGCAAAATGCCAGTGTGATCATAAGATTTCTGAT
The DNA here is from genome assembly GCA_946479225.1 of uncultured Mucilaginibacter sp. The sequence goes on from CAMLFI010000371.1 coordinate 1,660, forward strand.
CATGTTGATGGGGTTAAAAAGCTATCTGTTGCGCGGGTCCGGGTATTCTTCAGCAAGCCTTCTCATTTGCTCCTGATTTAGGCGCTTGTTAAAATCTTTTAATTTTGCATCGTAAATTTTATAAGCCTCGCTGTTTTCCATTTCGGCATTATCTCGTGATACTACTTCGCGCCATATCGCGTACTCTTTAGGACCGGGATGGTCCCCCAATATCTTTAACGATTCAACAGAACTAGCATAGTGTTTTTTCCAAGTGTCGGTGTTGTGATACTCGGCAGTATAGGCTTCGCGCTCATTCTTCCACTCCGGCGAATTCCACAACACATCTCTTATTTCTGCAGCTCTCTTTCGGCGAAGATCATCTGCGCTGCCATTGTAACTATACCTTGCTTCGCTACCGGTATAGGCACTTGGAGTGACTGTTGAGTTAGCTTTCGTCTGGGCAAAAAGAGTGGCCGTACACAGGCAAAGCGCCAGTGTTATCATAATATTTTTCATCATGATTTAATTGATAATTATATGGTTAATGATTCGGTGTTAAGGTTTTTTATCAAATAGTAGGACTAGTTGTTTATCTAATTCCGCGTTTCGTTCCGTACCTATATAGCGGCCTATAATTTCGCCATTCCGCCCAATTAAAATACGGGTTGGTAGAACGCTTACGTTAAACTGTTTATCAATAGCGTTGGTCATATCCGGTAGGCCATCCTCACTATATTTAACCCCTCTTAAAACCTGATGCCATAAGCGGTCTACACCTGTTTTTTTAATATACCTTTTCCAGACATCCGGGTCCGCGTCATCATCAGCTACGCTCACGATATCAAAACCTTTTTGGTGATATTTTTTATATAATGTGATAAGGTTAGGTGTGTTATCTAATTGCGGCTGTGCGCTTGTCCAAAAATTAAGCAGTACCACTTTACCTTTAAAGTCGCTTAAACGTATCTGCTTTCCATCATTACCCAGTGCTGTAAAATCGGCGACCATTGTTCCCGGCGCATTGCCGTCCATTTCCAATATTATTCGTCTGATGGTCTGTCCATACGAACTATTTTTTATCTCAGGATCGAACTGACTAAACAAACTTTTTACAGTATTAACCGGCCATCCTTTGGCATACACAATCAGCTGCAAAGCACTTACGTAGGAATTAGGGTGCCTGGCTATGTAGTTACGTGCATTGTCTTCCTTTTTGCCACGATAAGGGTCTATCTGATCTGAAATCATCTCCAGCTGGTGCTCGATCAAAGCAATTTCTTGTTCACTTTTATGCTGGTTTACAGCTTGTCGCGCCTCCTTTCTAAGCCGCTTCCATTGCGCAATAAGAGTGGCTGCATTTCGGTTTAATGAAGCTTCTTGTAATTGATAATCCCGGTAATCCTCCTGCGCGGCAGAACCCCGCACGGTTACATGTTCCAGGTCATTGTAATCTCCGGTTACTGTAATCGCGCCCGGGTCAATAAAAAAACTGGCATAAGCCCGCTTATTCTTATCGTTAAAGGCACTAAGGAAAACCAACCGCGACCCACTGATATGTCCGTTAAAATAAAACGCTCCATCTTTAACTATACACTTCTCCGTAAGCGCTTTCCCTTGCTCGTTAGTATACGCCAGGCTTACGCTTTCTACGTTGCCCGATATTTTGCCCGACAAGTTAAATTCTGTTTTAGAAGCCGTTTTAAATGAAAACCAAAACGCCATACTGCAGATAAAAAGCACCAGCAATAACCAATGTCTGATATGCCTGGCAGATTGATGATTGTTTAAAATGCGTTCTATCCTTGTTCTTAAAAAATGCTTTTTACCGCTTGCTGCCAAGGTAAGTCTAAGTTCTTCATACCTGGTTTCCTCTAACTTAACCAGCGCGCTGGCATATATAAGCGGCTTACCCGTTTTGCTTACTACCCAGTCATCGCAACGGTTTTCCCG
>CAMLFI010000372.1 GCA_946479225.1 uncultured Mucilaginibacter sp.
GGCCCAACCTAACTATAACTCGTGGGTGGGTACAAGTGTTGGATTATTTGCAGAGAATAAAACTGCCGATTTTGACCTGTTTATTTGTAAGGACGGTTCGTCGGAAATACCAGCAGAAAGCCGCAGTAATTATTTTGGCATTACTACTTTGAGTAACCAAGCCGGCAACCCCGTAACTAACACTTCTAAATTAGGTGGATGGTTTATGATATCGGGTGTAGAGTTAGGTAAAGCAGTGTCTTCAGTAGTTGTTTCAGCATCAGCAAAAACTGCCGGCCAGTTGCAGATATATGTTGACGATATACAAACAGACAAATTAATAGCCACTGTACCGGTAAGCGCCACAGGCGCGAATAGCTGGAAAAGCTTTAGTAAAGCAGTAAAGGGTATAGTTGGACAGCATGATGTATTTGTAAAATTTCCTACAGGCGCAGCCCAAAATATTCAAATAAAGAGCATTAAATTTACCAATAAATAAACTTAAAAGAATGAAAGCAGTATCACACATCAAAGTAGTTGCCTGCGCAATTGCTTTATCATCAGTATTTGCCTTACCCGCTTTATCACAAGGTGTTGTAAAACAAATGCCAACAACCTTCGACGTTGAACGTACCGGCATAAAGCATGGCAAAATTGATTCAGTAACCTGGAACTCAACTACTGTTGGAACTATGCGTAAAGCTGTAGTTTACACGCCACCGGGCTACACGGCAAGTAAAAAATATCCTGTACTATACCTACTGCATGGCATAGGCGGTGATGAGAAAGAATGGCTAAATGACGGCGGCCACCCTCCGATTATAATGGATAATCTTACGCTGACGGAAAAGCTGAACCAATGATAATTGTTATGCCTAATGGTCGTGCTTCAAAGGATGATACTCGGTCAAATTCAATGTCGGGACCGAAAGTTCAAGGTTTCGCTACTTTTGAGAAAGACCTTTTGGTAGATCTTATCCCTTTCATCGAGAGCAAATATTCAGTATTAACCGATAGAGAACACCGTGCTATAGCCGGCCTTTCAATGGGTGGCGGGCAGTCGTTGAACTTTGGATTGGGTAATTTAGATAAATTTGCCTGGGTAGGCGGATTTTCGTCCGCTCCGAATACCAAACCGGCTGAGCAATTATTCCCCGATCCGGAAGCTGCAAAAAAGCAATTAAAGCTGCTTTGGATATCATGTGGCACCGAAGACGGATTAATTACCTATAGCAAAAGAACACATGAGTATGCCGCGTCAAAAGGCGTTCCGCACATTTACTATACCGAGCCGGGTAAGCATGATTTTAAAGTTTGGAAAAACGGCCTTTATATGTTTTCCCAACTAATATTTAAACCAGTTGACGTTTCCTCGTTCCCTAAATACGTTTATTCTGAATAAAAAATTATACGTATTGCGATAATAAAAAAGCATCCTGAAATATTCAGGATGCTTTTTTATTGAATTGAAATTAAAGGTTTATGATTCTTTCTGGTCTTTTGTGACCTGATCAATCTGCGCGCTTATTCTGCGTATCATCTGGTCAAGCTCACCAGCCGAAGTTTTTAGATGTTGGAGCACTTGCTGTTGCTCGGCGTCAGAATCACAGGCGCTTACCAGTTCTACCAATCCGAGTATAGATGCAAGTGGCCTTCGCATTTCATGAGATTCCATCCAGGCTATATCCTTAAGTATCGTATTTTGTTCCAGTAACGATTTTTCTTTTGCCTTTAGGTCGTTTATATCGCGTACAGCGCCAACCATTCGTAAAGGCTTGCCGTCTGCATCATAAGTAATACTCGCCTGATCATTAACCCACCTGTAGTTTCCATCGCCACAATCAACCCTATATTCACACTGATATTTATTGATGCCTTTTTTTAGCGTGTCGGCCATTGTATCAGTTAGGTCAGGCAGATCGTTTTTATGAACGAGGGCAAGCCAGGCGACCGAGGGGTCCTCGGCCTTTGAAATATCAATAGCTGAAAAATAGCCAAAGCTCTGTGTATAAGAAACTTTGTTATTGGCTAAATCAAACTCATATAGCATGTCTTCTGTTGCCAACGCCGCCTGGTCGTAGCGTTCGAGAGCGTTTTGCAGTTTAATATCTTTTTCTTTGCTTTCCGTTATATCAGAAAAGTAAATGGCTACGCCGTCTTTGGTTGGAAAGCAAGACATGCGCAACCATTTTTTTAAGGTGGTACTATACTCTTCAAATTTAACAACAACATGTTCAGCTAATGCTTTATTTATATTAGTATAAAATGCAGAACTGCCGGCCTTGGGCCATAATGCCAGGAAGTTTTTACCTACAATATCCTGCTTTTTATAACCTGATATTACCTCGTGCATATTATTCACCATTCCTATATTCCAATTTCGGTCTATAGTAAGAAACCCATCGCTTATGCTATTTAAAGTATCTTCCAAACGAGCCAGATAATCATTTCTTTCAACCTCCATACGTTTTAGATCGGTAACATCTTTGGCTAATACCATGACATTATTTTTCCGTCCGCTTGTTAAACGATGCGATGTGATTTGTACATCAATAAATTGTCCATTTTTCTTACGGTGCACCCACACACCTGAACAATTATAGCCGTCTTTAAGATTTTTAACTACTTCGATTATTTTTTCTGAATCAGCAGACGGACGAATATCTGTAATTTTCATTTTTTTAAATTCATCCCAGGTATAACCGTAATGACTTACCGCTGCATTGTTTACCGCTGTAAAAAACAGCGTCTTACTGTCATACATCCACATTGGGGATGGGTTGTCTTCAAAAAAACTCCGATATTGTATTTCGCTGGCTAGCAAACGCCGGTCATGAGCGGTGATAAGCTTATATAGCATAAACCCGGTAAGCAACACAAACACCGACCCTTTTAACACATTAACAACAAGAAGATTATCGGGAGTTAAATATAAATGCAGGGCTTGCACCAACTTATCACTTACCGCTATCCAGGTTAAAGCCAAAGCAATATAAATGGCTACTATTTTAAACGCACCTGATCTCATCCTAATGGTTATATAATTGGCGGAGTATTGAAAACTCCAATTAAAGGCCAGTGTTTTGTACGTGTACTTTTGTTTAAAGTTTAATAAAAAGTCTTATTAAAACTTTTTTTTCAAATTGAGCCTTCTCTGATACGTTCGCGATGTGCCGAGCCCCAAACAAATAATGCGGTTAATACGTCATCCAGAGTGTCTGCATAAGGGGTAAGTTGATACTCCACAACAACCGGGGTGCCGGTATGTACGTTTCTTTTAACAAAGCCATTTAACTCCAGGTCCTTAAGTTCGCTCGCCAATACCTTTGCTGATATGCCGGTTATGGCGCGCTGTATTAAGTTAAATCTGGTATGGCCTTCACGCAAAGCAATAATTACACGTAATTTCCACTTACCGCCAATAACGTATAATGCATCGCCTACAGCCGTCAGGTGTCTATTGCACTCTTGTGTACTTAAGTGTTTTTCTGTCATAACTGTCTTGTTTCCAATTAACTATACAAAAGGTAACTACTTACCTTTTGTATAGTGCTAACCTTTTGTAAGTAAATGTAGTTAATTTTGAACAATCAGAAAAAATAAAAACTATG
>CAMLFI010000373.1 GCA_946479225.1 uncultured Mucilaginibacter sp.
GCAGCATCTTTAAAAAAGGGGCCACCATATCGGCCGCTATGGGCGGTTGCCAGGCGGAGATAGGTGTATCATCAGCAATGGCTGCGGCGGCGCTTACAGAGCGCCTGGGCGGCTCTCAGCGTCAAGTATTAATGGCGGCAGAGATTGCCATGGAGCACCACTTAGGCATGACCTGCGACCCCATAGGGGGCCTGGTGCAGGTGCCCTGCATTGAGCGCAATACCATGGGCGCTATAAAGGCAATAACAGCATCGCAGCTGGCTTTGCAAAGCAACCCGGATAAAGCTAAAGTAAGTTTAGATGCCGTGGTTAAAACCATGTGGCAAACCGCGCAGGATATGAATGTTAAATACAAGGAAACATCTGATGGCGGCCTTGCTATCAACATCCCGTTGAGCTTACCGGAGTGTTAGGTTATTGCTGTTTTCTACTGATGTCCTGTTAAGACCGTTAACGCAGGTGTTGCAGAAAATATAAGCAACAGATGCAACACTTGCAACAGTAATTTTTCATAAATGACTGATTGGTAAATAGTTATTATTTTCACATGCAACACTTTGCAACAGACTTATTCGTCAGAAAAATTAGCTGTAAATTTAATATAAGTTCCTGATTATAAGCTAACTATAAAATGTTAAAATTGGTGCTTTTTTGAGATTTTTAGCAACACTTTTGCAACAGCAATTTTTTACTGCGATAACGCAGATCTTACCAACGGTTCAAGCCTTTGTACCCAAAGATTATACATTTTGGCTGATGGATGTAAACCATCACCGGCAATCAGATCAGGTTCTGTAGCAGCTGTTCGGGAGATATCAGTTATATTAAGATAAGTAACGCCCGCGGCTTGTGTTATTTGTTTATTTATCGCGTTAAATTGATCTATTTCTGAGGCTATCTTATCTCTGTTAGCATACGCCGCATAAGGGGTAACACTGTAATCGGGTATAGAAATTACAAAAACCCGGTTAATCTTGTTGTTGGCAAGCGATATGGCCGTATTAAGTAACTTGCTAAAATTGTTGCTGTAAATGGTAGTACTGATACCCTGGTATTGGTCATTAACACCAATAAGCAGCGTAACAATGTCATACTTTTTATTCTGCACGCCACTTTGGTCAATAGCGTTTATCAGATTGTTTGTTGTCCATCCCGTGGTAGCAATAATGTCAGGATTATTTGCCGGTGCCTGGCCAAGCAGCCTCGCCAGCTGATAGGGAAAAGACATATCAAGCGGGACTGATTGCCCAATAGTGTAGGAATCGCCCAAAGCCAGGTATTTTGCAGATGGATTTATATTTACTCCACCAGGGATAAGCGTGTTGTTAAACTCGCTTTTTTTAGCGCATCCGGTTAATGTGGCAATTGAGAGTAATAGTAAAAGAATCGTTTTCATAAAGCCTCTAACCTATAATACGAAAACTATGCCCTAACGGATGCTAAAGATGGTAAGATTTATTTCTTAAACAGCCGCGAGTCAAACTCAAAAGCATCAATACTTCTTATGCGCACATTTTTAAAATCAGGATGACGAGGATTAATAAGGTAATTATGATCGCCGCTAACTGTTGCCGACGGTACCTGTACCATTAAGTGTTTGTTGTTTTTAATAAAGCCATCGCCTATTAACTGCGTTGTTTTTATAAAAGGATTGGTGTTCCAGTTGGGGGGCAGGTCGGTAATTTCTACCCGGGGGATGCTCACTTTATCAGGTATTTCAATTGTTGCCAGGTAATAATCAATGGGGATAATACCAAAAGGAACATGAACAGCTATCTCAACCACAGCTAATGCCCGCGAGGCTGCGGTATATAACATTGGTATGCCCTTGCTGTTCCAGCGGCCACCGGTTTTTTCGGCGCCGTAGCCAGAAAGATCATTAATATATGCCTGCTTGCTAAGCCGGTAAACAATCATGCAAATATGCCGTGTTCAATGCGCCCCAATTCATCATAAATAATGTTTATGCCAAAAGAGGTATCCAACATATCTTTGGGCCTTACACCGCCCAAGGCAATAATTTTGGTGTCCATCCAGGTATAAAAGTTATCGGCTTTGCCAAAAACATCAATGCCTTTTTTATAGAGCTGTTCAATTTGCAATATTTTTTCAGAGTAGATGGGATCGAAGGATTTCTTTTCCTTTTTATACCGCTGAATAGTACGTTCAGAAAGATGTAGGTAGGATGACCACTCCTCGAAACCAAAATTAATTTGAGTAGAAAGCCTGGTGAAATAAGGATACGGTACACCTTCTCTAACCATATTGGCCAGATCAAAGGAGTCATCATCAAAGGTTGGATATTTCTTTTCTTTACTCATAACTTTGCCATCTGTCATCAAATTTACGACACTTGTCAAAGATAAACAAGTATTTTTTAAAAAAAGTTTTCTTTTAGATGTAAGGATCCGGAGTGTTTGAAATATTAAGGTTTCCCGTAATATTCTTAAATTCGGTGATCAGGACAATACAAATTAATGATCTTTAGTTTTACCTCAACGCCGGAGTTTGATTTTATGACCTATTTTGCCCGTCACATTGGGGCAACGATAGATAACGGTTTGTTGATTATTCCAGCTCATTTAGGTGAGGGATACATCCGCAAACTGTCCTTTGGTCCCGAATTCAAGATCACCATGCACCATTATGTGCTAAAGGAAGATCTGATCATCAAACGAAATACATCCGGCCTTGGTAACGAACTGATCACCATATTCTTTTACAGCAACGAGCAAACGCTCGGCATAGCGTTTGACAACAATCCAAACATCCAGTTTTCTGAGCGTGACGAATCCGCTACCCAGGTTACCTCTAATAACCTGAACTCGACCATACGTTTCCCGGCGGGGCATACTATACGTTACGCGGTTGTCGCCATTAAGCCCCTCTATCTAAAAACACTATTGGCCTTAAATAAGCTGAATTCTACGCTCGAAACCATAACCATTCCGGGCAGTACCTTTCTCTATTTTGAGAACATGACGGCTGAGGCCAAACTACTGCTCAAAAACTTAAGCGCGATAGATATGAGCGATGATTTAAGCCAATTCTATATGCAGATAAAAGTACAGGAACTGCTGTATTTGCTTTTTCAAAAACTATCCAAACGTGAAAGTTTACCCCATCAAACAATTAATAGCGCTGATGTGGCCAGGTTGCTCCATATCCGTAACGAAATTATCAGCGACCTAAGCGAACCGCCGGTTTTACCGGAACTGGCGCAAATAGCTGCCATGAGCGAAACCAAGCTGAAACAGCTTTTCAAGCAGTCCTTTGGTGATACTATCTACAATTACTTCCAACGCGCCCGGATGGAAGAGGCTGCCTTTTTGTTAAAGCAAGGTAAGCGTTCTGTTGCCGAGGTTGGCTATGAATTGGGCTTTACTAATCTTAGCCACTTTAGCAGGTTGTTTGAAAAACATTACGGCTTTACTCCCAAGCGGTATTCGTCACAAGCTTAACACGCCCGTCGTATTGGACTGATTTTTCGCCTTTTCAGGCTATTATCAGCTTGTTATTAGGCGCAACTTTGCTTTATCAAATTAAAAGATAAGCAAAATGAAAAAATTATTCACACCCTATAGCAAA
>CAMLFI010000374.1 GCA_946479225.1 uncultured Mucilaginibacter sp.
CCTTACTATTTAGATAATAAGATTAAATTTTTAAATGTAATTTTATTATTACTTTGCACGTTAACCCTGTTATAATACCAAAATTAAGTGCCAAAAAACCGAGCAATTTTTTCTTTGCTGCAATACGCTTTTGTTCAAATAAAACCTGCATGCGCCCGCATGGCAACCAATTAAATATATCAATACAAAAACCCTTAATTTGCACCAAACCATAAAACCAAAATATGAGCCACCAACCAACAACTACGCAGCAGGCTGCCCAAACCAAAGGGTATCTTTTCCCGCTGATAATGGTAACCACATTATTTTTTCTGTGGGGATTTATACATAATCTTGATCCAATACTTATCCCCCACCTTAAAAAAGCATTTACACTAACCGACTTGCAGACCGCTTTTATTGATTCATCAGTATTTGCTGCCTACTTCGCTATGGCTTTGCCGGCAGGTTACTTTATGCGCAAGTTCGGCTACAAAAACGGTATTATTTTAGGTCTTGTGCTGTTTGCTATTGGTTCGTTTTTGTTTTTGCCTGCGGCAGATACAAGGCAATATATTTTCTTTTTAGGCGCGCTTTTTATAATAGCCTGCGGCCTTACTTTTTTAGAAACAGCAGCCAATCCATATGTTACCATTTTGGGTCCTCCTGAAACATCTGTTCAGCGCCTTAACTTTTCTCAATCGTTTAACGGCCTTGCTGCGACTTTAGCTCCGCTTGTTGGCGGTTGGTTTATCATGACTGACACAGGCGACAGCGATGCTAAAATGGCCGCCATGTCGGCTATTGAAAAACAGGCGTATTTAACCGCGCAGGTAGACAGTGTTAAAGGGCCATACATGATAATTGGGATTGTAATTGTAGTGATAGCCGTTATAGTTGTTTTTACCAAGCTGCCCGACATCAAAGAAAACAAAGAAGAGATAGAAGGATCAAGCATATCGCACGCGCTAAAACACAGTCACCTTACCTGGGGTATAATAGCGCAGTTCTTTTATGTTGGAGCGCAGGTTTGCGTTATTAGCTTTTTTATCAGGTACATAACAGGTTCAACCGATATTGTTCAGGGCGATGCGAAATGGTATTCCGGCGCGGCTGGATTTGCATTTATGGTAGGCCGCTTTGCGGGCACTTTCTTTATGCGTTTTGTTGCTCCTAACCGTTTATTGATGCTGTATGCCCTTGCCTGCGCATTACTGAGCGGCGTGGCGGCATTTGCCGGTGGCATGGTTGGTATTTACGCGTTAATAGGCGTATGCTTTTTTATGTCGATCATGTTCCCCACCATATTTTCAATGGGGATAGCAGGTTTGGGTAAGGATACTAAATTGGGCTCATCCTTAATTGTAATGTCAATTGTAGGTGGCGCTTTATTACCTTTGGCATTGGGTTATGTATCTGACGTTACAGGGGCAATCCGATACGGTTACGTAGTACCAATGTTATGTTTCGTGGTGATATTATTTTACGGATGGCAAAAATGGAAGCCGGTTATCAAAGAGGCTCCTATAGCAGTTAAAATATAAGTGTTGAAATGAATTTAGTATTAAAAATAAACAAAGCCGACAATGTACTTGTGGCCCTGCAGGATCTGCAAACGGGTCAACAGGTAGCTTTTGAAGGCAAAACCTATACAATTGTTGAACCTGTACCCGCCAAGCATAAGTTTTTTATGCAGGATATGCGTACCGGCGATGAGGTGTATATGTATGGCGTATTAGTGGGTAAGATACAACATGATGTAAAAACCGGCATGCGCATGAGCGTGGATAACATAAAACATGCTGCCGAGCCTTATTTTTATCGTGATGTTGATTACAAATGGGAAGCGCCGGATGCAAGTAAATTTAAAGGGCGCACCTTTAATGGTTACCACAGGCAAAACGGCACGGTGGGCACGGCAAATTACTGGCTGTTTATCCCAACCGTGTTCTGCGAAAACCGGAATTTGGATATTATAAAAGAAGCTTTACATAGCGAGCTGGGTTATTCTGTTGATGCCAAATACAAGGCTTATACCCACCAGTTGGTGCAGGCTTTTCAAAATGGCGAGGATATAAACAATATCAGTCTTGAGCCATCGTCTGCACATAAGGCCAGCCGGGTTTTTAAAAATGTGGATGGTATAAAATTTCTGAATCATACCGGTGGCTGCGGCGGCACCCGTCAGGATTCTTTGGTGCTGAGTAAATTACTGGCATCGTATGCTGATCATCCTAACGTGGCAGGTATTACCGTGCTAAGTTTGGGTTGCCAGCACTTACAGCTGGATGAGTTTAAGCAGGAGCTTTTAGACAGGGATCCTAACTTTAGCAAACCGTATTTGACGTTTGAGCAGCAAAGTTCGCAAAGCGAGGAGGACCTTATTAAACAGGCCATTCGCCAAACATTTAACGGACTTATCGAGATCAATAAAATAGAACGCCAACCGGCAACTTTGGATAAACTGACAGTAGGCGTTAAATGCGGCGGCAGTGACGGTTTTAGCGGCATTTCTGCCAACCCTGCGGTAGGCTATTGTGCTGATCTGCTGGTAGCTTTAGGTGCTAAGGTATTGCTGGCTGAGTTTCCTGAACTGTGTGGTGTTGAGCAGGAGATGATAGACAGATCAGTTGACCGCCCAACTGCCGAAAAATTCATCAAACTAATGACCGATTACGACGCGATGGCTCACCGCGATGGCTCAGGCTTTTTTATGAACCCTTCGCCGGGTAATATTAAGGATGGCTTGATAACCGATGCCATCAAATCGGCAGGTGCGGCGCGTAAGGCGGGCACATCGCCGGTTGTTGACGTGCTTAATTATACAGAACCGGTAACTAAGCCCGGCTTGAGTTTGGTTTGCACACCCGGAAACGATGTGGAAGCTACTACAGGTAAGGCAGCAGCGGGAGCAACGCTTATTTTGTTTACCACAGGCTTGGGTACACCAACCGGAAACCCGGTTTGCCCAACCATAAAAGTGGCAACCAATTCCGCTTTGGCTAAACGCATGGCAGATATCATCGATATTGACACAGGCGCCATTATACGTGGCGAAAAAACAATAGAAGAGATGGGCGAAGACATTTTGGAGTATTGCATTGAAGCGGCCAGCGGAAGGCAAATACCAAAAGCTGTTCAGCTTAACCAGGATGATTTTATTCCGTGGAAACGGGGTGTAAGTTTGTAAAGGGGGCCGTCATGGTGAGCCTGTCGAAGGGGGGACTCACCCGGTCTACGCTTCGCTGGACCACCCTCTCTCCACCTTTGGTGGAAAGAGGGTAAAGAAGAAAAAAAACTCCCTCTTTACGCTTGCGTAGAGAGGGATGTCGAGCGAAGCAAAGACAGGGTGAGTTAAACACGCGGCTTGACTGAATGACAAGTTCAGGGTGACACCTCACGCACTTTCGAAAGCCTCACAAAGTAAATTCATAATTAATACGCGATATGTTTTCACTACAAAATAAAAAAGCGGTAATAACCGGAGCGGGTAGCGGTATAGGCGAGGCAATAGCCGTGTTGTTGGCTGCGCATGGTGCAGAGATCCATATTATAGATCTGAACGAGCACCAGGCCAACGCTACCGTAGCAGAGATAC
>CAMLFI010000375.1 GCA_946479225.1 uncultured Mucilaginibacter sp.
TCAATCAAAAAGCACTCTTTCAGGTGTTTCACTGTGAAACAAAAAAACGGTATTTTACAATCATTTGGTAATCAAATAATTAGCTAATATTTACAGCTAAAAATCCTGACGAATAAGTCGTTTCATTTTGTTTCACTTGAAAAATTAAACCATTAATATTCAATAGTTTACAAAAAAAAGCGTTTCAAGTGTTTCATATCGTTTCATATTCTTGTGAAACGGAACACCCTGCAAATTGCTTATTTTTTGCCATGCTCCAGTACGTAGTCGGCCATGGTGTTAATGTCAACCAATGCCTTGCGGCCCTCTTTAGGGTCGTTAATGCTGATGCCATATTCTTTTTTAAGCAGCACAATCAATTCAAGAGAATCAATCGAATCTAAACCTAGTCCATCGCCAAACAATGGCTCATCGTCTTTTATATCGGCAGGGGTAAGGTCGGTTAAGTTTAAAAACTGTATAATTTGTGTTTTTAGTTGCTCTTTTAATGCTGCTTTTTCCATCAGGCAATTATATTAAATTTTTTCTTTTCAGGCCGATGTAAGTTATAAACTGAAAGGCCAGGGTAATAAGTAAAATAGATAGGATATTGTTTAGAATATCTTTTAACTGTGCGCCTTCTAAAAACAGGCTGTAATAGGCATCAAGAACCCAATGCATTGGCGAGGCGCTGGCCAGCGTTTTAGCCAAACCCTGCATAGCAAAACTGGGCACCATTAGTCCGCCAATACAAGCCAGTATAACGATGGATATAGCTCCAAATCCGTTCGATTGTTCGTGCGTTGAAGCAAAAACGCCCACGCAAATGGCATAGCTAACCGCGCACCAACCACAAACAAGCGTTACTACAAACGTTCCAAAAACATCATTAGGAACATTGAGCGCAGGCAAACCAATTACCGGGAAAAGCCAGATCCCCATTGAGAAGATCACTGCCGCCTGCAGTAGGGTTACTACCAGGTAGGTTAATTGTTTTGATGTTATACCAACGGCGTAATTAGTAGGGAGCGTTTTTAAACGGATAAAGCTGCCGCTAATCTTTTCCCTAACCACACTACCACCCAAGGACATGATAATAAAGAACATGGCGAAGATAGTCCACGCGGGTACGTTGTGTTGTGCTGCATTAGGTGTAGTATGAGTGCCGTCTTTTGATGCCGCTATCATGTTGATCTTTGTATCAGCGCTAAGCATTTGTTTTTCCAGTGCTTCGGGCATTTCCTTTTCGTTGGTATTGTAGTACAATGTACGCAGGGTTTGGCGGCTTTCTACCAACTGCATAGCACTTTGTATGGCCCCCTGTATTGAAAAGCGTAGCGATTGCTGTAAAACAGGGTTGTAATACACCTTAAAGGCATCAATAGTTGGGGCAGACGTGTTTAAACTATCTGCGCTGCCGTTAAATTCGGCCATGGCCTTATCTGCCGAGCTCGCTGCCTTAGCCAAAACTTGTTCCGAATAGTTGTTCGGGATGATGATGCCGAGCATGGCGTCGTTTTGGTCCATGTAACGCATCAGGCTATCAGAACCGGTTCCCTTGGGAGTTATAACTTTGAATAGCCCTATCTTGTCAATGTCTTTAATAAGTTGACCGCCTGATTTCCCCGTATCAAGGTTAAATACCACCGCAGGTATCTTATTTTTGTTAACCAACTGAAAGGTGCTGTTTTGTATGCTAGTTACCACAACCACCAAAACAATTGGCATCACAAACATCAGTGCTATGCCTATCCTATCGCGGAGCAATATTCTGACGTCTTTCTTTATGGTTATCCAGAGTTTAAACATTAGTCTCGCAGGGCTTTGCCGGTTAGGTCAATAAACAATTCTTCCAATGTTTTATGGCGATGCTCCTCTAATACCGTGTCGATGTCGCCTTCAGCTATAATTTGCCCGGCATCAATAAACGCTATGTGCTTGCAAAGATCCTCAGCTTCACTCAACTGGTGCGAGGTGTATATAAGTGTAGCGCCGTTATTATTCAGCATTTGCAGGTAATCCATAATAGCGTGGCGGGTATGTACATCCACGCCAACGGTAGGTTCATCTAAAAAAATAATCTCCGGACTATGAATAACACCGATAGCCAAGTTAACCCGCCTTTTCATCCCACCCGAAAATTTACCCACAGCTTTATTTCGAACATCTTCTAAACCAAGAATATTCAAAAGCTCGTCTGTGCGCTGCGCTATCTGTATCTTATTTAAACCTGCCCAGGCACCAAAAAACTCCAGGTTTTCGGCTGGTGATAGCTCCTGATAAAAAGAAAAATCCTGAGGTACAAAGCCGAACAAACGATTAGCTGCTTTGTCGGAAGTGTTTACATCTTTGCCTGACAGTTTTACGCTACCAATGTCGGCTTTGAGAACGCCGGTCATCAGGTTCATTAGGGTAGTTTTGCCTGCACCGTTGGGCCCAAATAAGCCGAAGCGTTCACCTTTAGCAACCTGCAGATTAAGGCCAGAAAACGATACATGGTCGTTTCCCGGATACCTGAATCCCAGGTTCTCAATACTTACCGCCCAATTGCTTAATGCCATTTTATATTTTTTAGCGCGATGAACGCTTTTTTTTCAATTTCGGCGACTTCCAAAAGGTAATCGCCCATGGTATTAAAATCTGCCTGACTGCCTAAACGACCCTTATAAATTCCTGCAGCATGAACAGCCGCGGTACGCCACAGATCGCCGCTGGCGGTGAAGGTTTGTGCTATATCCAACAGTTCATCCTGTTTGGTGTAAGGGTGCGCCTCCTGCAAAAATGCCCCGTAAATATAGCGAAAACCGCCGCCGCCTGTGCCTATCTCTTCCTGCATGCGCACAAGTTGAGCTAAATACAATCCGGCTTCTTTAGGGCCTAACTTGTCGCGCCATTTCTTTATGCGCCTGCTGGTAAATCGAATGCCGTTAATGCCTGCAATTGGCCCGGGCATCAACATATTGCTTGCATTCTTTTTAATTCCGCTGATGATGCCGCGTTTAATCTGCTCATCGGTAACCGGTTTGTGTTTTTTGGGATAATATAATTGCCCTCTCGGAGCCAGCGCACCCTTGGCAAAACGTACGCGCTCCAACTCATAAGGTGTCAAGATATTTGTACCTTCCATTACCGGATCGCTTACCTGGTAGTTGCCGTCTTCTGTACCGAAGACAATAATATTATGGGCGTTAAAGTGAAAACGGTATTCTCTTGGGAAATAAGGTAGATAGTAAACACCTACCTGGCAACCTACAGGGTGCCCTTCTGCCAACCGTTCATTTAAATACTTTTCGGCCGCTTCTTTTGAATAGAATTTCTTGCGCACAACCGGAATGTCCAGCGCTTTGCAAGTGCGGTTGAAGATCAAGCCCGGAAGTGTGCGGAAGGCAATGACCGGCCCGTTATTGATCTTTAAAAAAGGAATGTATACAAAAAAAAGACCGGCACCTATCCCAAAAGCTAAGGGTTCTGTGATCTGTTGAATGCCGCTATGTCTTAATAAACTGGTAGTAACGCCATTTTCGCAATGGGCGGCTTGTATATGGTTAAAGTCAAGCGTCATTAAAATTCATGTTTTGCAGATCGTTAACGCTT
>CAMLFI010000376.1 GCA_946479225.1 uncultured Mucilaginibacter sp.
TCCACATTAAAAATGCTTTTTTAAGCGGCTCTCCTGTTACGTTTTCATTTACAAGGCGATGTACCGTGGATGTTTTAAAACCGGCCGTGCCGATGTTATAAGCTAATGATACTAGGGCGTTAAACTCGCGTTGTTTCAGATCATCCCTGGTTGTTGAATAAACAGCCAAACAAAAGGGTTTTACTAATAATGAAAATTGGCGATATGCTTCTTCCTTGCTGGCAAAAGCCGGGTCTGCCATGGTAACTTTTTTTCCTGTTTCGGGATAATAGGTCATTCCTATACCTATTGTTGGTATTCCTACCTGGTCTTTGTACGGATGCAATACGCATCCTTCAAATTTTGCAATAAGGTCAATTCCGGCTTTGTCTAATGTTGTTATTTCCATGTTATGTGTAAGTTGTTAGGTTTTGTGTTGGTTTACTAAGTAAATATAAATGATTTACGCCAATAACTAAACTCCAGTCAGGGTGAACTAAGTAAAAATTTTTACAAAAATCCCCCCTTAATAGTCCTTTTTCCCCATGCCTGTTTTATTTTGAGCGGTATATCTTTGTGGTATAAAAATCAAAAATCACAACATAAAATTTATAACAATGGAAACTGCACAAAAAACAATCACCGTAACTGCAACTGTTAACGCACCAGTAGAAAAAGTTTGGCAATTTTGGAACGGGCCTGAGCATATTAAACGCTGGGCGTTCGCATCTGATGACTGGCATGTACCTTATTCAGATAATGACGTTCGTATCGGCGGTATCTTTAAAACTACTATGGCTGCAAAAGATGGCAGCTTTAGCTTTGATTTTGGCGGCGAATACACTGATGTTCAGGAGCACGCTTATATAGCGTACACCATGGGCGACGGCCGCAAAGTTTGGGTGAAATTTACCAACGAGGGAAATACCACCCATATTGAAGAAACTTTTGAGCCTGAAAGCCAAAACCCGATTGAGATGCAGCAAGGTGGCTGGCAAATGATCTTGAACAACTTTAAAAAATACGCCGAAGCTAACGCGTAATACTCCACGCTACAATAACCAACAGCCATTTGCTCAACGCAGATGGCTGTTGTTGTTTATAGCCTTTAAAACTTACCTTTATATTAAGGGTTAATCAATAATGACTACAGTTTCATTAAGCAGCGCTAAAGGTAAATGGGTAATGGTAGCCACCATACTTGCCTCGGCTATGGCGTTTATTGATGGTACGGCCTTAAATGTAGTACTTCCGGCATTGCAGGAAAACCTTAACGCATCGGGTGCAGATCTTTTCTGGGTACTCAACTCATATCTGCTCATGTTGGCCTCTTTGATATTAATAGGAGGGGCCATGGGCGATAAGCTGGGCCGCAAAAAGGTTTTTATGGGCGGCATTGTTTTGTTTATCATCGGCTCAGCGGCTTGTGGTATTTCAAGTAGTGTTACGATGTTGATAATTTGTCGCGCTGTACAGGGCATAGGTGGGGCTTTCATGATCCCCGGCAGCTTATCATTAATATCATCAGCCATTAACGCAAAGGAGCGGGGCAAAGCAATAGGCACCTGGTCGGCTTTTACAACGGTGGTAACCATGGGCGGGCCCATATTGGGCGGCGCTTTGGCCGATGCCGGTTTATGGCGTTATATATTTTTCATCAACGTTCCCATTGGTATTGCTGCATTTATAATGCTGGCTTTGCGTGTAGATGAAACAAAGGATGAGGATGCGGATAAGTCGCTTGATTTTCCCGGAGCTATTACTATAGCTCTGGCGCTTGCATTACTTACGTTTGGTTTTTTGAGAATACCCGCTGTTGGTTTTAGTCATTTTCAGTCGTATGGTTCATTAGCCGCCGGATTGTTATTTCTAATAATATTTATCGTTATTGAAAAGAGAAGCCGGCATCCTATGATGCCGCTCAACCTGTTTAGCAATGCTGTTTTTACCGGCGTTAACTTGCTTACTTTCTTTTTGTATGCGGGTTTAGGTGCGGGGATGCTTTTTCTGTCGCTTAATTTGGTGCAGGTGCAGGGATATAGTCAACTGCAATCGGGCTTAACTTTTCTGCCCTTTACAGTGCTGATGGTAACCGTGGCTCGATATGCCGGTAGTCTGGCCGATAAATACGGACCTAAGTGGTTTTTAATTGGCGGACCTGCATTAACCGGTGCGGGTTTACTTATGTTATCATTTGTTAAACAAACCAATGGACCTTCTGAATACTGGACGACGTTCTTTCCCGGTGTATTTGTGTTAGGACTGGGCATGTCATTCACGGTGGCTCCGTTAACCGCCACAGTTATGGGCTCGGTAAGCGACCACTTTTCGGGCACAGCATCCGGCGTTAATAATGCCATGACGCGTATTTCAGGTGTGTTTGCTAACGCGATATTTGGCGCGCTGGCCGTTTTGTTTTTTACATCGGTATTAACAAAGCAGATAGAACAGGTATCGTTAAGTCCCCAACAAAAAGAGCAAGTAATTAAACAGGCTGCTAACCTTGGCGATGCTAAAGTGCCGGCAGATATCTCACCAAAGCAAAAAAAGGTAGTAGAAACCTATTATAAAGAGAGTTTTATTCACGCTTACGCTGGTATTATGCGTATCTCGGCGGGGCTTGGTTTTTTAGGAGCATTGATGACTTTGTTGTTTATAAAAAGTAACCTTAATGCATCCACAACAAATAAATCCGACATCGAAAATCCGATATCCGAAATAATGATCGCCTTGTTGGATATATCCAACCAAACACTTACCTTTGCACCCACTATTAACAAAAATATTTAACAGCTTTAATATTATTCAGGTAATGTATTTAAGTAACGAAGCGAAAGCAGAGATTTTCGCAAAACATGGTAAGGGAGCAACCGACACAGGTTCAACCGAAGGTCAGGTAGCATTATTCACCTACCGCATCGCACATTTAACCGGTCACTTGAAAAAGAACAAACATGATTTTTCAACCCAGTTATCACTGCAAAAATTAGTAGGTAAACGCCGCGGATTGCTGGCATACTTATACAAAAAAGATATTTCAAGATACCGTGCTATCATCAAAGCTTTACAGCTTAGGGATATCATTAAGTAAACTTCAAATGTTTTCAAAAAAAGCCGTCTCAAATTTAGGGGATGGCTTTTTTACTTTCTGATGAAATAATTTACACACAATAAAAACCGGTACGCTCTAAAAGATGAAAAGCGTATCACAACGAAAACAAGATGAGTTTAAAAGTAATTAAAAAGGTTATTGATCTGGGCGACGGACGCACCATTGAGATCGAGACCGGCAAACTGGCTAAACAGGCTGATGGATCAGTAGTAATTAAAATGGGTGATACCATGTTATTGGCTACAGTAGTATCATCACCTGATGCTAAAGAAGGCGTTGATTTCCTGCCGCTTTCTGTTGACTACCAAGAAAAATACGCGGCTACAGGCCGTATCCCGGGTGGATTTTTACGTCGCGAGGCACGTTTATCAGACTATGAGGTTTTGATCTCTCGTTTGGTTGACCGCGCTTTACGTCCGTTATTCCCTGATGATTATCATGCTGACACACAAGTAATGATCAGCTTAATATCAGCTG